>ANAW01000227.1:0-83178 GCA_000340945.1 Nocardiopsis synnemataformans DSM 44143
CGGAGGCCATCCGCGAACACCTGGAGAACCTCGACACCATCGCCGAGTACAACGGCGGCAACCGGGCCACGAACACCCCCGGCTACGACGTCGCCGCCCTCTACGTCGAGGACCAGCTGGAGCGCGCCGGGTACGAGCCCTACCGGCACGAGTACGAGTACGAGCTGTGGCGGGAGAACTCCCCGGCCGTCCTCGCCCAGACCGCGCCGGAGCAGGTCGCCTACGAGGCCGAGACCGACTACGCGACCATGAGCTACTCCGGCTCGGGCGACGTCACCGCTCCGGCGGTGGCCGTCAACGCCGACAGCACCGCGAGCGGCTGCTCCCCCGACGACTTCGCCGGCTTCCCCGAGGGCGCGATCGCGATCACCGTCCGCGGCACCTGCCCGTTCTCGGACAAGGTGAGCAACGCCGCCGCCGCGGGGGCCGCGGCCGCCCTGGTGGTCAACAACGAGGACGAGGTCTTCCTGGGCACCGTGGGCGAGCACTCCGCCATCCCCGCCCTGGGCGTGTCCGGGACGCTGGGCGCCGAGCTGCTGGCCGCCGAGGGCCTGGAGCTGCGGGTGAGCGTGGACGCCGAGGTCAGCAACGAGACCTCCTACAGCGTCCTGGCCGAGACCCCGGGCGGCCGGGACGACAACGTGGTGGTCGTGGGCGGCCACCTCGACAGCGTCGCGGACGGCCCCGGCATCAACGACAACGGCAGCGGCACGGCCTTCCTGCTGGAGACCGCCATCCAGCTGGCCGAGCAGGAGGAGCCCAACAACAAGGTGCGGTTCGCCTTTTGGGGCACCGAGGAGGAGGGCCTGGTCGGCTCCACCCGGTACGTGGAGGACCTGACCGCGCAGGAGGTCGAGGACATCGCCCTCTACCTCAACTTCGACATGATCGGCTCGCACAACTACGGCCGGTTCGTCCTGGACGGCCGGATGGAGCTGCCCGGTTCCGTGGCCGCCCCGTCGGGCTCCGGCGCGATCGCGAAGGTCTTCGAGGACTACTTCGCCGCCCAGGACCAGGTCAGCGAGCCCGGCGTGCTGAGCGGGCGCAGCGACTACCAGGCGTTCATGACCGCGGGCATCCCGTCGGGCGGCCTGTTCAGCGGCGCCGACGGCGTCAAGACCGAGGAGCAGGTCGCGTGGTACGGCGGTACGGCGGGCGAGCAGTTCGACCCGTACTACCACACCGCCGACGACACCATGGAGAACATCAACTGGGACTCGGTGGCCGAGCTGTCCGCGGCCGGTGCGCACGGCGTGGAGTTCTTCGCCCAGAGCACCCTGCCGGTGAACGGGGTGCTGCGCACGACGGCGGCGCCCAGCTTCCCGCGCCTGGGCGACGGCTGGCTGAGGTAACCCCCGCACGGCCCGTGTGAGGGACGTGCTCCCGCACAGCGGGGCGGGCGGCGTGAACCCCCCGGTTCCACGCCGCCCGCCGCGGTGCCTCCCCCTCCGCGGCTCCCGGATGACCCCCTCTTGCACCCGGGCGCCGCACACGGACACCGCCGGAAACTACTTTCGGTAGCTCCCTGGTTTCCCAATGTATCAGTGAGTTGCATCACCTTCACACGCTGATACTGAACAGTTATCCTCCGTCACACCAGGTGCTCCGACCCCACCGCCGCACCCGCCGGAGCGCCGCCGAACCCTAGGGTGGGGGCATGACCAAACGGGACACCGACAAGCCGGTCGTGCTGTCGAAGATCTACACGCGCACCGGCGACGCCGGGACGACCGCGCTCGGTGACATGAGCCGGACCGGCAAGAACGACACGCGCCTGGTGGGCTACGCCGACACCGAGGAGGCCAATGCCGCCCTCGGCACCGCCCTGGCGCTGGGCGAGCTGCCCGACGACGTCCGGGCCCTGCTCGGCCGGGTCCAGAACGAGCTGTTCGACCTGGGCGCCGACCTGTCCACGCCGATCGTGCCCGACCCGGAGTACCCGCCGCTGCGGGTCCTGCCCGAGTACGTCACCCGGCTGGAGGAGGCCTGCGACACCTACAACGCCGACCTGCCCACCCTGCGCAGCTTCATCCTGCCCGGGGGCTCCCCCACCGTGGCGCTCATGCACACCGCCCGGATCGTGGTCCGGCGGGCCGAGCGCAGCGTGTGGGCGGCGATCGAGGAGCACGGCGAGACCGTCAACCCCCTCACCGCCCAGTACCTCAACCGGCTCTCCGACCTGCTGTTCATCCTCGGCCGGTACGTCGCCCGGGAGGGCGACGAGGTCCTGTGGAGGCCCGGCGGCGAACGCTAGCGCTCCGGAACCCCGTCCCGATAGGCGTTCGCGACCTGCGCGGACGGAAATCGTCCGCTGGGACGCGTGTCTTCCGCGGGACTGGGGTTATGGGTTCCTGACACAGGAACGGGCGAAGGAAGGAACCCAGATGACCACCAGAGCCAGACCGGCGACCGTCACCGCGGTCTTCGTCCTGTCGATCCTGATCGCGGTCTACCAGATCGTCATGAGCCTGCTGGCCCTCGTCGGCGCCACCGCCATGGCCACCGTCCCGATGATCGCCGAGAGCGCGCAGGTGCCCGCCTGGGCCGTGCTGACCGGTGCCGCCATCGGCCTGGTCTACGGCGCTCTGTCGGCCGTCCTGGCCGCCATGGTCAACCGGAACCGCGGCGGCGTCCGCACCTCGGTGACCGGGGTCAACGCGGTCTACGCCGTCGTGATCCTGGCGCTGCTGTTCACCCCGGTCAGCGGGGTCCCCGAGATCGTCGCGGCGCTCTTCGCCATCACGGTGGCGGGCCTGGCCAACACCGCTACCGCCAAGGAGTACTTCTCCGGCGCCGCGGTCCCGGCCGGACACGCCCACCCGCAGGTCGGCTGACCGCCCCCTGACCGCGCCCGGCCCGTCACCCTCCCACGGGCCGGGCGCGCCCCTGCGCTCCCTAACGCTTCGCTCCGCCTTCCGGGAGCCGGGAACGGCGCAGCAGGGCACCGCCCACCTGGGGCAGGACGAGCACGCTCAGCATGCCCGCGCCCAGGAGCGCGGCGGCGGAGGCGCCGTCGAGGGCGCCCGTCTCGGTCCCGATCGTCGCCAGGACCGCGATCAGGGGCAGCGCGGTCGCCGAGAACAGGACCAGGGGGAGCCGCTGCCGCTCGGGCACGTCGCCCCGCGACAGCAGGTACTCGGGACCGCCCCGCACGACCAGGAAGGCCGCCAGCAGCAGGGGGACCAGCAGCAGCGCCACCGGGGCGGCCAGCAGGGCCGACAGATCGAAGCGCACCCCCGTCACCACGAAGAACACCGGTATCAGGAAGCCGAAACCGACGGCGTCCATCTTCGACTCCACCCGTTCGACCGCGCCCGGATGGTTGGTGGTGAACATCAGCCGCACGATGATCCCCGCCGCGAAGGCGCCCAGCAGCGCGTCCAGCCGCAGGCTCGCCGCCAGCCACACGAACAGCACGATCACCAGCATGCACAGGCGGACGGCCACCTGGGTGCTGGAGCCGAGAGTGGCCCGGATGAGCCGCGCCAGCCGCTCCGAGGGCGGCCGGGTCGCGCGCCAGGCCGCCAGGCCCGCGAGGGCGAAGAACCCGGCCAGGAGCAGGGTCGCCTCCAGCGGGCGGTAACCGCTGAGCAGCAGGGTGATCAGCACGATGGGCCCGAACTCCCCCATCGTCCCGGACGCCGTGAAGCGGGCCCCGAAGGCCCCCTCCAGCCCCCCGGAGTCCCGCAGGATGGGCAGCACCGTGCCCAGCGCGGTGGTGATCAGGGCCAGGCCGACGATCAGGGCCGTCTGGGAGGCCCCGAACAGGACCCACCCCGCCCCCAGCCCGAGGGCGACCGAGCACAGCCAGGCCAGCCCCGCGCGCCGCAGCGGCCTGCCCCTGATTCGCGCGAAGTCGATCTCGTACCCGGCCATGAACATGAGCAGCGCGAGTCCGAGGTCGGCCAGCATCGCCACCGTCTCGGTCTCGCGGACCAGCCCGAGGACGGAGGGTCCCAGGACGATGCCGAGGACGATCTCCAGCACGACCGAGGGGATCACCACGAACGCGGCCAGCCTGTCGGTGACCAGCGGGGCGAGGAAGGCCGCCACGAGGATCAGGAGCAGCATGCCCAGTGTCTGCGCGGCGTCGCCTTCCATGTCCCCCTCGTTCCACGGAGCGGCGCCGCTCCGGCCGTGGGCACACTACGCGCAGCCGCTACGGCACGGAGGGAGACACGCTGGTGCGGAGAAAGGCACGCGGCGCGCCCTTCGGCGCGGTCGCGGCCGACGGCCGGGAGGGCGACGGGTGGAAGGACAACGACAGGAGGGGCGACGGCCCACCCCGCGGCGCGGGGACGGGAGGACTCCCCCGCCCGAAGGGACCAAGGCCTCAGCACTCGGGCGGGAACTCCTCCTCCGGGACGAACTCCGCCTCGGCCGACCCCCCGGCGGCGGCGTACACGCCCTGGTCCTCGGCCAGCACCCCGGTCGTGAACGCGACCGTGCCGATGTCGTGCTCGGTCTCCTCGCCCGGAGGGGCCTCCCCCGACCCGATCCCGACGACGTACTCCTCCCGCTCCGACTCCGGGACCAGGCGGTAGACCTGTCGTCCGTCGCCGTCGGTGATCCGCCAGGCGTCACCGGGGGCGGCCAGGTCCACCTCGGTCCGGTTGCCGTCGAAGTCACGGGTGGCGATCAGGTGGACCTGCTGTCCGCCGCCGGACAGGTCGATCTGGCGGGGGGCGGCGTCACCGCACCAGGCCACGACCAGCACGGGGAACTCGTGCGCGGCGGAGAAGTGGCCCGTGGCCACGGCGCCGACGTGGCCGCCCGCGGGCTGGCAGGCGGCGAGCAGGGGGACGAGGAGGGCGGGGCCCAGGAGCCGGGGAAGTCGCGAGGCGAGCATGGAACCGCATCCTGCCGTGTCCGGCCGCCCAGGGGAAGGGGACACGGGGCGCGGCGGCGCCGCGCCCCGGAAGGGCGCGGGCTCAGGCGCCGCCGAGTTCGCGCTCGACGGCCTCGACCTTGGTGCGCAGGCCGTCGGTGACGCCCTCGCGGACGTCGGCCTTGAGGGTGAGGCTGACCCGGGAGGAGCCCTCCCCGGCGGCCTGCACGGCGCGCTTGACGACGTCCATGACCTCGTCCCACTCGCCCTCGACGCTGGTGAACATGGCGGAGGTCTCGTTGGGCAGTCCGCTCTCCCGGACCACCCTCACCGCGCGGGCGACGGCGGGGGCGACGGACTCATCGGTTCCGAGAGGGGCTACGGAGAAAGCGACGATCGTACTCATGCCAGCCATGCTAGGCACACGGGGGCGCGCGGGGGAACCACCCACGCGGGGCCTCAGCTCTCCCAGTGCGTTCCCGGGGGCATCGACTCCAGCCACGACAGGAAGCCGGTCTGCGTGCCCTCGCCCATGGCGATCTCGTACGCCGCCTCGCTGGGGTCGGAGCCGTCGGCGAGCACCCAGCCCACCTGGAGCACGGTGAGGTCCGCCGGCAGGTCCTCGCCCCCGGCGGGGGCGCGCCGCCCCACGACGACGAGACCGCGGCGCGACAGCTTGGCTGTCGGCCGCGGTCTGAGTGAGAAGATCGGGAACCAGCCCAGGTTCTCCGTGCCGTACCGGCCGAAGCCGATGCGCCAGGACCCCCGGCGGCCCGGTGCCCCGACGGCGCGCAGGTAGCACTCCACCGCGCCGCCGCGCCGTACCAGGATCCAGCGGCGCAGGGTGACGGCGAGCGCCAGCGCCAGGAGGACGACGAGCAGGGCGAGGAACACCCACAGCGCGGACTCCCACCAGGGTGCTCCGGGCCGGAGCCGTTGCATGCCCACCACTCGTTCCGCCGTCCCGGTACGCTAGGCGACTTCCTCGCCCGCAGCCCGCAGG
Source organism: Nocardiopsis synnemataformans DSM 44143 (assembly GCA_000340945.1). Lineage (GTDB taxonomy): Bacteria > Actinomycetota > Actinomycetes > Streptosporangiales > Streptosporangiaceae > Nocardiopsis > Nocardiopsis synnemataformans. The sequence goes on from ANAW01000227.1 coordinate 5,832, forward strand.
CGGCTGCTGGCGCGGCCCAGGGCGTCGGTGTCACCGGCCTCGGACGCGTTCTTCAGCGCCGTGCGCGCACGGTCCACGTCGATGTCCTCGGCGAGCTCGGCGGTCTCGGCGAGGATGGAGACGCGTCCCTCACCCGACACCGAGACGAACCCGCCGTGCGCGGCGGCCCGGACCTCGCCGGTCTCCCGCGCACCCAGTACGCGAACGACCGCGTCGTGGGCGAGCAGCGACAGCACCGGGACGTGCCCGGGCTGGACGCCCATCTCACCCTCGACGGTCTTCGCGATGACCATGTCGCCCTCGCCCGCCCAAATCTCACGTTCGGGCGAGACGATCTCGACGAAAAGCTTCTTCGACACTGCCACAAACTCCTCGGCTAGCGGGTGATTCGGCCGGGCCGGTCCCCGACGGGGGAACCGGCCCGGCCGGAGAACTAACCCTGCAGCTTCTTGGCCTTCTCGACGGCCATGTCGATGTTGCCGACGTCGAGGAACGCCTGCTCGGGCAGGTGGTCGTACTCACCGTCGCACAGCGCCTTGAAGGAGGAGATGGTCTCCTCCAGGGGCACGAACACGCCCGGGTTGTTGGTGAACTTCTCCGCCACGAACATGTTCTGCGACAGGAAGCGCTCGATCCGACGCGCCCGGTTGACGACGATCTTGTCCTCCTCGGACAGCTCGTCCATACCGAGGATGGCGATCTGGTCCTGGAGGTCGTTGTTGCGCTGGAGGATCTCCTTGACGCGCTGGGCCACCTGGTAGTGCTCCTCGCCCACGTACTGCGGGTCGAGGATGCGGGAGGTGGAGGTCAGCGGGTCGACCGCCGGGTAGATGCCCTTCTGCGAGATCGGGCGGGAGAGCTCGGTCGTCGCGTCCAGGTGGGCGAAGGTGGTCGCCGGAGCGGGGTCGGTGTAGTCGTCCGCGGGCACGTAGATCGCCTGCATCGAGGTGATCGAGTGGCCGCGGGTCGAGGTGATCCGCTCCTGGAGCTGACCCATCTCGTCCGCCAGGTTGGGCTGGTAGCCCACGGCCGAGGGCATGCGGCCCAGCAGCGTGGAGACCTCCGAACCCGCCTGGGTGAAACGGAAGATGTTGTCGATGAACAGCAGCACGTCCTGCTTCTGGACGTCGCGGAAGTACTCCGCCATCGTCAGAGCGGACAGGGCCACCCGCAGACGGGTGCCCGGGGGCTCGTCCATCTGGCCGAAGACGAGGGCGGTGTCCTGGAGGACCTCCATCTCGTCCATCTCCAGGAAGAGGTCCGTACCCTCACGGGTGCGCTCGCCGACACCGGCGAACACGGACACACCACCGAAGTTGCGGGCGATACGCGTGATCATCTCCTGGATGAGCACGGTCTTGCCCACACCGGCGCCGCCGAACAGGCCGATCTTGCCACCGCGCACGTACGGGGTGAGCAGGTCGATGACCTTGATGCCCGTGACCATCATCTCGGTCTTGGACTCGAGCTGGTCGAAGGCCGGGGCCTTGCGGTGGATCGGCCAGCGCTCGGTGACGCCCAGCTCCGCGGTCGGCACGTCCAGGGACTCGCCCAGGGTGTTGAACACGTGGCCCTTGACGACGTCGCCGACGGGCACGCTGATGGGCGAGCCGGTGTCGCGCACCTCGGCGCCGCGGACGAGGCCGTCCTGCGGGGCCAGGGAGACCGTGCGCACGAGGTTGTCACCCAGGTGCTGGGCGACCTCCATCGTGATGGTCTTGGCCTTGCCGCCGATGGTCACGTCGGTGTGCAGGGCGTTGTAGATGGCAGGCAGGGAGCCGACGGGAAACTCCACGTCGACGACCGGGCCGGTGACCCGGGAGATCCGGCCGGTGGCGGTGCCAGCCCCAGCCGTCCCTTCAACTGTCGCAGTCACTTTTGTTACTCACTTCCCGCGCTGGCAGCAGCGAGCGCGTCGGCACCGCCGACAATCTCACTGAGCTCATTGGTGATCTCAGCCTGACGTGCCTGGTTGGCCAGACGGGTCAGGTTCTTGGCGAGTTCCTCGGCGTTGTCCGTGGCCGCCTTCATGGCGGCTCGACGGGACGCCTGCTGGGAGGCGGACGACTCCAGGAGCGCGAAGTAGATGCGGTTGGTCACGTACTGCGGGAGCAGCCGGTCCAACGCCTCCTCCGCGGAGGGCTCGAACTCGTACAGGGGCAGCGGACCGCCCTGCGAGGACTCGAGCTCGCTCTCCTCGACCTCCTCCACCTCCAGCGGCAGGGCCCGGACGGTCCCGGCGCGCTGGGTCAGCATCGAGACGAACTCCGTGGAGACCACGTGGATCTCGTCGACGCCGCCCTCGGCGGCGTCGGCGGAGAACTTCTCCATGAGGGCGGAGCCGATCTCCTGGGCGTGCGCGTAGGTGGGGCGCTCGGTGAAGCCCTCCCACCGCGCCTCCAGGGGGCGGTCGCGGAACCTGTAGAAGCCCACGCCCTTGCGGCCCACCATGTAGGTGAGGACCTCCTTGCCCTGCTCCCGCAGGAGCTGGGTGAGGGAGTCGGCCTCCTTGAGCACGTTGGTCGAGAAGGCGCCCGCCAGGCCCTTGTCGCTGGTGATGACCAGGACGGCGGCGCGGGTGGGGTTCTCGGCCTCGGTCAGCAGCGGGTGATCGGTCACCCGGCTGGCCAGGGCCGAGACCGCCCGGGTGATCTCCCGCGCGTAGGGCCCAGCAGCCTCCGCCGCACGCTGCGCCTTGGTGATGCGCGTCGTGGCGATGAGCTCCATCGCGCGGGTGATCTTCGCCATCGACTTCGTCGAGCGGATCCTCCGGCGATAGACGCGAAGCTGTGCACCCATGGGTTACTTCCCGCCCTTGGCGACCTTGATGGTCTCCTGGCCGACCTTCTCCTGGTCCAGCGCCTCGGCCTCGGCCTCGGTGCCCAGCAGGGTCCCGGCGGAGGTCTGGAAGCCCTGCTTGAACTTCTCCAGCGCGGAGTCGAGGGACTTCTGGGTCTCGTCCTCGAACTTGCCGCTCTCACGGATGTTGTCGAGGATGCCCGAGTGCTCGCGGTCCAGGTGGTCCAGGAAGTCCTCCTCGAAGCGGCGCACGTCCTCGACCGGGACGTCGTCGACGCGGCCGGTGGTGCCGGCCCAGATCGAGACGACCTGCTTCTCCATGGAGAACGGCGAGTACTGGCCCTGCTTGAGGAGCTCCATCAGACGGGCACCGCGCTCCAGCTGCTGCTTGGAGACGGCGTCCAGGTCCGAACCGAAGGCGGAGAACGCCTCCAGCTCGCGGTACTGGGCCAGGCCCAGACGCAGGGTGCCGGAGACCTTCTTCATCGCCTTGGTCTGCGCGGCGCCACCGACACGGGAGACCGACACACCGACGTTGATCGCCGGGCGCTGGCCCTGGTTGAACAGGTCCGACTCCAGGAAGACCTGGCCGTCGGTGATGGAGATGACGTTGGTGGGGATGTACGCCGAGACGTCGCCCGCCTTGGTCTCGATGATCGGCAGGGCGGTCATCGACCCCTTGCCCATCTCGTCGGAGAGCTTGGCGCAGCGCTCCAGCAGCCGGGAGTGCAGGTAGAAGACGTCACCGGGGTAGGCCTCGCGGCCCGGCGGGCGGCGCAGCAGCAGCGACACCGCGCGGTAGGCCTCGGCCTGCTTGGTGAGGTCGTCGAAGACGATGAGGACGTGCTTGCCCTCGTACATCCAGTGCTGGCCCAGGGCCGAACCGGTGTAGGGGGCCAGGTACTTGAAGCCGGCCGCCTCGGACGCCGGGGCGGCGACGATGGTGGTGTACTCCATCGCGCCGGCCTCTTCGAGGGCGCCACGCACACCGGCGATGGTCGAGCCCTTCTGGCCGATCGCGACGTAGATGCAGCGCACCTGCTTGTCGGGGTCGCCCGACTCCCAGTTGGCCTTCTGGTTGATGATCGCGTCGATGCAGACCGCGGTCTTGCCGGTCTGCCGGTCGCCGATGACCAGCTGGCGCTGGCCGCGGCCGATCGGGGTCATCGAGTCGATCGCCTTGATGCCGGTCTGGAGCGGCTCGTGGACGGGCTTGCGCTCCATCACGGAGGCGGCCTGGAGCTCCAGCTCACGGCGTTCGGTCGACTCGATCTCGCCCTTGCCGTCGATGGGGGCGCCCAGGGGGTCCACCACGCGGCCGAGGAAGTTGTCACCCACCGGCACCGAGAGGAGCTGGCCGGTGCGGCGCACCTTCTGGCCCTCCTCGATGCTGGTGAAGTCACCCAGCACGACGACACCGATCTCACCGATCTCGAGGTTCTGGGCCAGGCCCAGGGTGCCGTCCTCGAACTGGAGCAGCTCGTTCGCCATCGCCGAGGGAAGGCCACCGACGCGGGCGATGCCGTCACCGGAGTAGGTGACGGTACCGACCTCTTCCGCGCGGGTGGCTTCAGGCTCGTACGACTGGACGAAGCGCTGTAGCGCGTCCCGGATCTCGTCCGGCCGGATCGTCAGCTCCGCCATCTCTACGTTGTCCTTGCTCTCAAATGGCGCCGGGCTGGCGCCGTGCGTGCTTGCCTTGCGTTCTTTCAGCCGGCCAGGCGGCGCTGGGCCTCGGCGATACGCCCGGCGATGGTCCCGTCGATGACCTCGTCACCCACCTGGATGGAGAGGCCACCCACGATCTCGGGGGCGACCTCGATGTTGAGGTGGATGTCGCGGCCGTAGGCGCGCGAGAGCGCGGCTCCGAGCCGGGACTGCTGTTGCTCGCTCAGGGCGACGGCGCTGCGGACGACGGCGACGTAGCGCTTGGCGCGCTCCGCGACGAGCTGTCCGAAGGTGTCCAGCGCCTGCTCCAGGGTACGGCCCCTGGGACGGGTGACCGCTTCACTGACCAGGACCAGCGTCGCGGGGTTCACCTTGTCCGAGAGCAGGTTCTCCACGAGGGAGAGGCGCAGCTCGGGGGCGACCCCGTCACGGGTGAGGGCGTCCCGGAGTTCGGGCTGGGCGGCGACGATCCGCTGGAAGCGGAACAGCTCGTCCTCCAGCTCGTCGAGTCCGGAGGCGCTCTGGAGCTGGGCGACGGTCGCGTAGACCGCCATCCGCTCCATCGCGTCCACCAGGTCGCGCGGGCCCGACCACTTGGCCGAGACCACGTCGCCGGCCACGAGGACCGCGGACGGCGACACCCGGGTCTCCAGGAGCTGCCCGATCAGGCCGGTCTTGGCCTCGACGGGGTTGGCCTGGTCGGCGAGCCAGCGACGCAGCGAGTGCTCGCTCCCCAGCAGGGCGACGACCTCGAAGAGTTCGCTGCCCAGGGAGACGCCGCTCTGCGGGGTGCCCGCCGACGCCAGGACGTTCTCGTCCAGGCGCCGGGTCACCTCGGCCAGCGACGTGCGGCTGATACCACGCATCAGCGCACCTCTGCTTGCTGCGTGCTGTCGCTCTGCTCCAGCTCGTCCAGGAACCGGTCGATGACGCGGTTCTGGGCGGCGCTGTCGCTGAGGGTCTCACCGACGATGCGGCTCGCCAGCTCGGTGGAGAGCGCACCGACCTCGTTGCGCAGCTGCACCAGGGCCTGCTGGCGGTCGGCCTCGATCTGGGCGTGGGCCGCCTCGACGATGCGACGGGCCTCGACCTGGGCCTCCTCGCGCGCCTCGGCGATGATCGCCGCCCGCTGCTCCTTGGCCTTCTCCAGCTCCTGGGCGTACTCGCGGTGCGCCTCCTCGAGCTTCTCCCGGTACTGCTGGCGGGTCTCGTCCGCCTCGGCCTCGGCCTTCTGAGCGCGAGCGATGCCACCCTCGATCTGGTCGGCACGCTCGTCCAGCGCCTTCGCCAACCTCGGCCACATCTTGTAGACGACGCCGAGGATGATCAGGAAAGCGATGAGACCGAAGGTGAACTCGTCCCAGTGAATCCTGAGGACGTTTTCTTCAGCTGCCAAATTCACGGTTGGCATCCCCTTCGCGTTCTATGGACCGGGTGTGACTAGGCCTGCGCGAAGGCGAGGACGAAGCCGAGGATGGCCAGGGCCTCGATGACGGCGAAGCCGAAGATCATCTGGCCCTGGAGGATGCCGCGGGCCTCGGGCTGGCGGGCGATGGCCTGCACGCCGAGACCGAAGACCAGGCCGACGCCGATGCCGGGGCCGATGGCGGCGAGGCCGTAACCGATGGTGTTCAGGCTACCGGTGATGTCCATTCTGATTTCCCTTTACTACACGCCGACGATCATGCTGACGCCGGACTACGTTACGAATCGGACGGGGTCGTGGATGCGCGGGGGAAGGGGCCCGGGGGCGTCCTTCCCTAGTGCGCCCCCTCCATGGCCTCACCGAGGTAGATGGAGGTCAGGAGAACGAAGATGTAGGCCTGGACCGCCATGATGAACAGCTCGAAGGCCGTGAAGACCAGGAAGCCGATCAGGGCGATGGCCGAGTAGCCCACCGAGAGCGCGCCGTAGGCGGCGCCCATCTCGGACATGGGGTTGAACATGTAGAACCCGGCGGCCGCGAACAGTGCGAGCAGCAGGTGCCCGGCGAACATGGTCGCGAACAGACGGATCATGTGCGTGGCCGGACGGATGATGAAGTTCGACAGCGCCTCGATCGGCACGACCACCGGCAGGATCCAGCCGGGGACCCCGCTCGGGACCAGACGCGCCTTGAAGTGGGCGCCCGCGCCGTGGCTGCGGATGCCGACGACGTTCCACAGCACGAAGACGAAGATCGCCAGGACCGCGGGGAAGGCCAGGTTGGAGGTCACCGGCAGTTGGAGGCCCGGGATGATGCCCATGATGTTCATGCAGAAGATGAACAGGAACAGGGCCACCAGCAGGGGGAGGAACTTGTCCCCCTCCTTGCCCATGGTGGTCCGGGTCACCTGGTCGCGCAGGAAGCCGACCAGCATCTCGGCGACACCCTGGCCGCGGCCGGGGACGACCTTGGCCTTGCGCGTGGTGAAGTACCAGAAGGCGGCGGCGAGGATCAGCGCGACCAACGCGACCAGGTAGTACTTGTTCAGCCCCGAGGTGCCGGGGAGCCCGAACTCGAGCCACGGCGTCGGAAAGAAGAGACTGACTCCCGGAGCCGAGAAACCGCAGCCGTCGCCGAAGATGTGGCAGCCTGGCTCCCAGGCCGCGACGTTCACGTCAGCACCCACGGCGCTCCCTTTCGTCGTGACGCAAGATAATCCTTGGTGTTGTGGTCGGCACGGCCCCGCCCTCAGCGCGGGAGGAGGCATCCGAGTGTTCGGTCAGGACCGGACGTGCTGGGTGTAGATGAGGTAGATCGAACCGACCAGGCCCACGCCGAGTCCTATGGGCAGGAACAGGCCGGAGAAGCCCAGTGCCCGGTCCACGACCCAGCCGACGGCGCCCCAGAAGGCGAGGCCACCCAGCAGGTACGAGACGAGCGTGGCCGCGTTGGCGTTCGACGGCTCCGTGGAGGAGTCCTTCTTCGCGCTCCGATGACCGTTCATCTCGCTCCGGAAGATAGCAGTAGGTGATCAGGCCCGGCACACCAGCCCGTACGCACGGGCTCACCGGCGTGCCTCACTGTCCTCGGGCGTGTTCTCCTCCTGCTCACCCGCCGGGACGATGGTCGGCTGCTTGCTCCTCTTGATGGCGACGGCCTGGGCCGCGAGCCAGACGAGCACACAGGCGAGCGCCGTCCACCCGAACACGTCCTTGTCCAGGGCCGTCGTGTCCCGGAACAGGAGGAGGACTGCCAGGAGGATGCCGAGCTTGGTCGTGTAGACCAGGAAGGCCACCGGAAGCAGGAGCTCCGGACGCCGTCCGCCGGTCCAGGAGATGACGAAGGCCGAAGCGGCGAAGGCGCCGATGACCAGAAGTACGCCGAAAAGCGCACCGAGGAGTCCCTGGGTACCGGAGAGGGCGAAGCCGGCGATCAACGCGACCACGCCGACGACAGACGTCGGAAGCGCGGCGCCGCGGAGGGTCCGGGCGTCGTGTTCCTGCATCAACGAAGCTCCGTGGGGTTCAGTGGTTACCTGCTCGTGAAAGCTATCACAAGGTTTTTGGTGGTGAATCCGGGGGTTCCTTAACGCGACCTTAACGGTCCGCAAAGTGCCCGATCCAGGCGGTTTTCAGCGTCCGTGTCGCCTTCGCCACACCTGCTCCACCACCGTATCCGCAGGTCAGAAGCGCCTTCTCTCGACTCCAAGGTACGGCCCGCGGGGGCCCGCTCAGCCATCAGTTGGCGAATCGTGATCTGGGGCCGTCTTGACGCTTTCCTTGCGCCGCGGGAACAGCAGCCCGCGCCGCCGCAGGCGGGGCAGCGCGATGAGGCCGACCGCACACGTGGCCACCAGCGCGGTCACCGCCAGCACGATGACCCAGGAGTCGAACACCGACAGGGCGACCGCGGCGAAGGCCACGATCCCCGCCCACAGGTACATCAGCAGCACCGCGCGCACGTGGCTGTGGCCCATGTCCAGCAGGCGGTGGTGCAGGTGGCCCCGGTCCGGCGCGAACGGGGACTTGCCCGCCAGCGTCCTGCGCACGACGGCCAGCACCAGGTCGGCCAGCGGAAGGGCGATCACCAGCAGCGGCAGCGCGATCGGCAGGAACACCACCAGGCCGGAGTTGAACCCCTCGCGCGCGGTGTTGGCGTCGAACTGCCCGGTCACCGTGATGGTGATCGAGGTCAGCAGCAGGCCCAGCAGCATGGCCCCGGTGTCGCCCATGAACACCTTGGCCGGGTGGAAGTTGTGGCAGAGGAACCCGGCGCACGTACCCGCGAGGATGATCGCGATCATCGCCGGATAGGACTGGCGCACGAAGCCCTGCTCCACCGCGACGACGTAGTAGTAGGCGAAGAAGGCCATGGAGGAGATGGCGACGATGCCCGCCGCGAGGCCGTCGAGGCCGTCGGCGAAGTTGACCGCGTTGATGGTCACCACGATCAGCAGGATCGAGATCATCGCGCCCAGCCACGGACCCAGGGAGAGCTGGGTGCCGGGAAGCGGCAGCCACAGCAGCTGCACGCCCTGCCAGACGAGGATGCCCGCGGCGGCGGTCTGCCCGGCGAGCTTGCTGAGCGCGTCCATGCCCCAGCGGTCGTCGATGACGCCGACGATGGTGATGAGCCCGCCCGCGAGCAGCAGGCCCATCCAAGTGTCGGCGAGGAAGACGTCCTGGAGGTGCGGCAGCTGGGCCGAGATCAGCAGGGCGGCGGCGAACCCGCCGTAGATGGCCAGGCCTCCCAGCCGCGGGATGGGCTCGGTGTGCACGTCGCGGTCGCGCACCGGCGGCGTGGCGCCGAAGGCGATGGCGAACCGGCGCACCAGCGGAACGAGCAGGTAGGTCACCGCGGCGGCGATGACGAAGGTGAGCGCGTACTCCCGCACGTCCTGGCCCCTCTAGTTCTTGTCGCCGTCGGGGGCGGTCCCGGGAGCCTTCTCGTCCTCGTCCCGCGAGGCCTCCGGCTCCGGTGCCGGGGCCTCCGCGTCCCCGCCCTCGGCCTCGCCGCCCTCCGGCGACGCGGGCTTGCGGGGGCCCTTGCGCAGTTCGCCGATCACGGTGCCGCACACCGCGCGCAGCTGTTCGATGGAGATGGCGCCCGCGCGCAGCACGCGCGGGACCGCGTAGGTCAGGTCGACGATGGTGGAGGAGACGCGGGACTCGGTCTCGCCGCCGTCCAGGTAGACGGCGATGTCCTCGTCACCGAGCTGCTCGATGGCCTCCTCCACGCGGGTCGCGGAGGGCTGGCCGGACTTGTTGGCGCTGCTCACCGCCATCGGCCCGACCTCCTTGAGCAGGTCCAGGGCGACCGGGTCCATCGGCATGCGCACGCCCACGGTGCCCTTGGTGTCGCCCAGGTCCCAGGACAGGCTGGGGGTGGCGGTGCACACGAGGGTGAGGGGGCCGGGCCAGAACTCCTCCATGAGGTCGCGGCCGTGGTTGCCCAGGTCGTCGACGAGGGCGTTGGCCGCGCGCATCGAGCCGACCAGCACCGGCGGGGGCATCTCGCGGCCCCGGCCCTTGGTGGCGAGCAGCCTGGCCACCGCGGTCGGGCTGAAGGCGTCGGTACCGATGCCGTACACGGTGTCCGTGGGCAGCACCACAAGGTCGCCTCGGCGTACCGCGGACGCGGCGTCGGCGATGCCGTCCTTGCGGGCGGTCTCGTCCGCGCAGTCGTAGATGCGGCTCACCTGCGTTCACCTCACTCTTGAACGGAGTCCACCGGGTTCACGGTCGGACGGGGATACGGGGGGCGGGAGGCACGTCAGCCGTCCTCGTCGGCGCGGCGCATGACCACGAAGCGGTCGCGCCGGGCCAGGTCCTTGCGGTTGAGGACGTCGCGCCAGCCCTTGTCCTCGGGGAAGAGCCAGGGGATGTCGATGCCCTGGCCGTCGTGGTGCTCCACGGCCATCGCGCCGCCGGGGCGCAGCAGTCTGCGGCCGACCGCCTCCAGCGCGCGGATCATGTCCAGGCCGTCCTCGCCCGACCACAGCGCGGGGGCGGGGTCGTAGTCGCGCACCTCGGGCGGGATCGCCCCGGCCTCGCGGGTGGGGACGTAGGGGGGGTTGCTGATGAGCAGGTCGACGCGCCCGTTGAACTGGGGAAGGGCGGTGCGCATGTCTCCGTGGTGGGAGGTGACCCGGTCGGCGTGGCCGCTGGCGTCGATGTTGCGCCGGGCCCAGGCCAGGGCGTCGGGGTCGACCTCCACCGTGTGCACGCGCGAGCGCGGCACCTCCTGCGCGATGGAGATGGCGATGGCGCCCGAGCCGGTGCCGAGGTCGACCACCAGGGGGTCGGCGACGTCCATGGCGCGCAGGGTCTGGATCGCCCAGTCCACCATGATCTCGGTCTCGGGGCGGGGCACGAAGACCCCGGGCCCGACGCGGAGTTCGAGGTAGCGGAAGTAGGCGCGGCCGGTGATGTGCTGGAGGGGTTCGCGGGCCTCGCGCCGGGACACGCACTCCCAGTAGCGGGCGTCGAAGTCGGAGTCGGCGACCGCGTGCAGCTCCCCTCGACGGACACCGTGCACGAACGCCGCGAGTTCCTCGGCGTCGGTGCGAGGTGAGGCCACACCCGCCTCCGCGAGTCTGCGCGTCGCGCGGGCGACCTCGTCGAGCAGGACGTTCATGAGGACTGAGCCGCTTCGAGCCTTTCCTTGGTGTCCGCGTCCACGAGGGCCTTGACGACCCCGCCGAGTTCCCCGTCGAGGACCTGGTCGAGGTTGTAGGCCTTGTAGCCGACCCGGTGGTCGGAGATGCGGTTCTCGGGGAAATTGTAGGTGCGGACGCGCTCGGACCGGTCCACCGTGCGGACCTGGCTCTTGCGCTCGGCCGCGGCCTCGGCGTCGGCGCTGGCCTGGGCCTCGGCGTAGATGCGGGCGCGCAGGATGCGCATGGCCTGCTCCTTGTTCTGGAGCTGGCTCTTCTCGTTCTGGCACGAGGCGACGATGCCGGTGGGCAGGTGGGTGATGCGCACCGCGGAGTCGGTGGTGTTGACGCTCTGGCCGCCGGGCCCGGAGGAGCGGTAGACGTCCACGCGGAGGTCCTTCTCGTGGATCTCCACCTCGATGTCCTCGGCCTCGGGGACGACCAGCACACCGGCCGCGGAGGTGTGGATGCGGCCCTGGGACTCGGTCACCGGGACGCGCTGCACGCGGTGCACGCCGCCCTCGAACTTGAGCATGGGCCACACGCCCGAACCGGGCTCGGGGGTGCCCTTGTTCTTGAAGGCGATCGTGATGTCCTTGTACCCGCCGAGGTCGGAGTGGGTGGAGTCGATGACCTCGGTCTTCCAGCCCTGGCGCTCGGCGTAGCGCAGGTACATGCGCACCAGGTCACCGGCGAAGAGGGCGGACTCCTCACCGCCCTCGCCCGCCTTGACCTCCATGATGAGGTTCTTGTCGTCGGCGGGGTCGCGGGGGACGAGCAGGACGCGCAGGCGCTCGGTGAGCCGCTCGGCGTCCTCGGTCAGGCGCTCGGCCTCCTCCGTGAAGGAGGAGTCCTCGGCGGCGAGCTCGCGCGCGGCGTCGATGTCGTTCTCGACCTCCTTGAGCGCGCGGTAGGTCTCGATGATGGGGGTGAGCTGTGCGTAGCGTTTGCCCAGGGTGCGTGCCCTGGCCTGGTCGGCGTGCACCTCGGGGTCGGCGAGCTGCTGTTCCAGCTCGTAGTACTCCCCCAGTAGGTCGTCCAGCTTCACGTTCGCCCGTCCCCGTCGTGTTGTGCTTGCCTCGCCTGTCCGTCTCCCCCTCGGGGGCCAACCTGGTCCCGCGGGGCCGGGGAACCCGGCCCCGCAGGACAGCGGGCGGCGCTACTTGCGCTTGCCGAAGCGCTTCTCGAAGCGGGCGACGCGGCCACCGGTGTCCAGGATCTTCTGCTTGCCCGTGTAGAACGGGTGGCACTCGGAGCACACCTCGGCGCGGACCTTGCCACCGTTGACGGTGCTGCGGGTGATGAAGTGGGCACCGCAGGTGCAGGTCACCTCGGTAGCGACGTACTCGGGGTGGATGTCGGCCTTCATGTGTGTCTCCTCATCAGGGGCGCGACCGCCGGACGCATGACGGGCCGAGCCGCCAGGGGGCGGGTCGGTCGTCGTTGGCCATGCGCGAACCGGTGTCGCGGCGATCCGGGTAACGGGGTGGCGGGCCCCGCCGAAGCAGGGGCGGGCCACTCACCGCTACCAGTTTGCCAGACCCACAACGTTGCCGGGACCAGTACCTATTCCTCCCCCTCTCGGCCGCCTCTCCTCGGAGCGGCTCCGGCGGTGCGGGAGGGGGGCTTGTCCGCGTCGGCCCTGCGCATGAGGAGGACGAGCGCGGCGAGCACGGCGAGGACCAGGAGGAGCACCACGGTGCCGGCGTTGGGGCCGAACCCGTAGACGAAGACTTGACGTCCTCCCCGGGGTGAACCCGGGGATTCCCGCAACCTCGCGGCTGCGGGCGCGGTGCGCCTCACGGCGTCCGCTGGTTCCTGTTTCGCTGGCCGGAGCCCCACCCGAAGATGGTGGTCTTACCCAACCTCCGCAGGCGTTTCAGTTCTCCGCTTCCCGCTCTCGGGCGAGTTTCCGTCCAGCGGCGAGCACGACCCGGGACGCGTTCAGATCCCGGTCGTGGACGGCCCCACAGCCCCCGCACGTCCATGTACGGACGTGCAGGGGCTTGGGGCCGTCGATGACATAGCAGACCGAGCAGGTCTGTGAGGAGGGCAGGAACCGGCCCACCCTGGCGAAGGTGCGCCCGTACCGGGCGGCTTTGTACTCCAGCATGGTCACGAACGCCGACCATCCGGCGTCGTGCACGCTCTTGGCCAGCCGGGTGCGCCCAAGCCCTCGCACGCACAGGTCCTCCACGTACACCGCTTGGTTCTCGCGGATGATCTGCGTGGAGGTCTGGTGGTGGAACTCACGGCGCGCGTCGGTGACCTTCGCGTGCGCGCGGGCGACCCTGACTCGGGCCTTAACCCGGTTGGCCGACCCCTTGACCTTGCGGGACAAGGCCCGCTGGGTCTTCTTCAGCTTCTTCTCGGCCCGGCGCAGGAAGCGGGGATTGGCGACCTTGGTGCCGTCGGAGAGCACCGCGAAGTGCCCCAACCCCAGATCGATGCCCACATCAGCCGGGGTTTCGGGCAAGGGCTGGTCGTCGGTCTCGACCACGAACGAGGCGAAGTACCGGCCCGCGGCGTCCTTGATCACGGTCACCGTGGACGGGGTGGAGGGCAACGCCCTGGACCACTTGACTCTCACCTCTCCAATCTTGGGCAGGCAGAGTTTGCCTTGGCCGGTGATCTTCCACCGTGCGTTGGCAGTGAAGCGGACCGACTGTCTGGCGTCCTTGCGGGACTTGAACCGGGGCAGCCCGAGCTTGGGGTCCTTGCGTTTACCCGTGAGGGAGTCAAAGAAGTTGCGGTAGGCGGCGTCCAGATCCCTCAGCGACTGCTGAAGGACGACCGCGGACACCTCACCCAACCAAGAGCGCTCCTCGGTCTTTTTCGCTTCGGTGATCAACTGCTTGGACAGCTCTCCGATGGTCGGGAAGGTCTCCCCGGCTTCACGCGCCGTCTCGCGAGCCCGGAGGGCGTCGTTGTAGACCACGCGAGCGCACCCGAACGCCTGGGCCAACGCGATGCGCTGATCTGGGTCCGGGTACACGCGAAAGGAGTACCGCAGCTGCATACCCACGACGATAAAGGTGGGCTACGACAGAACGTGATCAGCCAAGGACAGAAAGGCGCGCTTCTGTCGCCCTTCCGCACCGGATCGGTCGGAAGTGCACCGTTGAATATGCCACCACATCACACCGAACGGCGACAATGTCAAGCCCCGAGGCCTGGGCAGGAGCCCAGAGCCGATTCACCTGCGTTTTGGAGGCCGGAGCGCTTTCGGACAAGACAGACAGACGGCGGGCATCGCGTACATGGCCGGGAGGCGGAACCCGACGAGCAGGACGCCGACGAGGAGGATCGGGGCGAGCGCGAGGAGGCTGAGTAGGGCGAGGTTGTCCATCCGGGCGGCTCCCTGGTGCGGGGACTACTCGACGGCGCGACCCTAAATCGTTTTCCTGTCGGGGGATACACCCTTCTGTGATCCGCAACACAGTAGTGATCTTTTTCGTCTCACGGGCTACCTCTTCCGCGATCCGAAAGAAAAGCGGTGGGGTGAGCGGCGCGGCGAACACCGCGCGGACACGACGAAGCCCCCCTCCCGAAACGGGAGAGGGGCCTGGTTGTCCGGGGAGTACGCGGGTCAGCGCTCGGGACCCACGGTGGTCTTCTGGATCTGGAGCAGGAACTCGGCGTTGCTCTTGGACTCCTTCATCTTGTCCAGGAGCAGCTCGATGGCCTGCTGGGCGTCGAGCGCGTGCAGCACCCGGCGCAGCTTCCAGACCACCCCGAGCTCCTCGGAGGACATGAGGATCTCCTCCTTGCGGGTGCTGGACGCGTCCACGTCCACCGCCGGGAAGATCCGCCTGTCCGCCAGGCTCCGGTTGAGCTTGAGCTCCATGTTGCCGGTGCCCTTGAACTCCTCGAAGATCACCTCGTCGGCGCGCGAGCCGGTCTCGACCAGCGCCGTGGCCAGGATGGTCAGCGAGCCGCCGCCCTCGATGTTGCGGGCCGCGCCGAAGAAGCGCTTGGGCGGGTAGAGCGCCGTGGAGTCCACACCGCCGGACATGATGCGCCCGCTGGCCGGGGCGGCCAGGTTGTAGGCGCGGCCCAGGCGGGTGATGGAGTCCAGCAGGACGACGACGTCCATGCCCATCTCCACGAGCCGCTTGGCGCGCTCGATGGCCAGGTCGGCGACGACCGTGTGGTCCTCGGCGGGCCGGTCGAAGGTCGAGTGGATGACCTCGCCCTTGACCGTGCGCTGCATGTCGGTGACTTCCTCGGGCCGCTCGTCGACCAGGATCACCATCAGGTAGCACTCGGGGTTGTTCTCGGTGATGGCGTTGGCGATCGCCTGCACCACCATCGTCTTGCCCGCCTTGGGCGGGGAGACGATCAGCCCGCGCTGGCCCTTGCCGATGGGGGCGACCAGGTCGATGATGCGCGTGGTGAGGATCTGCGGCTCGGTCTCCAGGCGCAGGCGCTCCTGCGGGTACAGGGGGACCAGCTTGGAGAACTCCTGGCGGCCCCTGGCCTGGTCGGGCGACATGCCGTTGACCGAGTCCAGGCGCACCAGGGCGTTGAACTTCTCCCTGCGCTCTCCGTCCTTGGGCTGGCGGACCGCGCCGATGATGTGGTCGCCCTTGCGCAGGCCGTGCTTGCGCACCTGGGCCAGGGAGACGTAGACGTCGCTCTGGCCGGGCAGGTAGCCGGTGGTGCGCACGAAGGCGTAGTTGTCCAGGATGTCGAGGATGCCCGCGACCGGCAGCAGGACGTCGTCCTCGCCGATCACCGGTTCCGGTTCCTGGCCCCCGCTGCGTCCGCGGCGGTCTCGGCGGTCCCGGCGGCGTCCGCGGCGGCGTCCGCCGAAGTCGTCGTCGTCGCTGCCGCCACCACCGCCACCACCGGAGCCGCGGCCCTGGTTCTGGCCGCCACCACCCTGCTGGGCGTTGCTGTTCGCGTTCTGGTCGTCACCGCCGCGGTTGCGGTTGCGGCGGTTGCGCTGGCGCTCGCGACCCTGCCCGGACCTGTTGTCACGGTCCTCGGCGGAGTCGGGGCCGTTCTTCTGGGGGGTGCTGGATGTCTTGGTCACGCTGCTCGCGGAGGTAGAGGATTCGGCGCCGTCCACCGCCCGGGGCTGGTCGCCGGGCTCGTCACCGCGTCGGCGGGACGAACGGCGACCGCGGGAGGGCTTCTCGCCCCGCCCGCCCTGGGGGTCGGTCACGGCCTGGTCCGACGGCTGCTTGTCCGCGCGCTTGCGCGGGGCCTCGTCCGTGCCCGGCGTCTCGGGAGCCTCGGCCCGGCCGTCGGTTGCCTCGACCTTACCGGCCTTGGACGCCGTCTCGGCGCTCTTTGCTGTTTTGGCCTTCGTGGGGCCGCCGACGGGGCCGCCCTGCTTGGCCTCGATCGCGGCGATGACGTCGCTCTTGCGCATGCGCCCCGTACCGGTGATACCCAGGCTGGACGCGAGCTTCTGGAGCTCGGGGAGCTTCAGGGCCGCGAGACCGGTACCGCGCGACGCCGTGCGGGACCGCGAGGGCGTACCTGTCGGCGCGCCATCGCCAGCCTCCGTCACGGAAACGCCGGTGGTGGCTTTGTCTTCGACCGCCGCGTCCGTTCGGAGTTCGGTGGTGTCGCTCACTAAGGGTCCTTCCCAAGGAGCGGGCGTCGGCCGTCAGCGGGTGCTGGAGCGGCCGGCCCGGTGGTGCGAACCGGCAGGGCCGGGTAGGGCGTGCCCCACGTGGATGTTCGGAAACCGGCGTGAAGGCGGTCCCGTACCCAATCGCGACGGGCTCTGGGTACAGCCAGACGTCGGGGCGATGGCTCGGTGGTGTTGCCCGTCCATCGTGGAGACACGCTCATCCGAGGAGGAGCGGGCTGCGATGACGTTGGCGACAGTCGCGGGAGAACCGCGGACTCGACACGTCGGCCGCCGCTTCCGGTTGGTCGTGGGATCGGACCACCGGAGTATGGGACGCGAAGGCCGTTGTGGCGGATGAGCACTCGCCCCGCAACGGGGCATCTGGTGCTTCACCTAGCCTAACACCACCAGAGGCCACGGCTATTCCTCGACACAGGTGCTACGAATGGGGAGATGGGGACCGCACCCCCGCCAGCTCCACGAGCAGGGGGCGTATGTCCCAATTCTTACCCGCCCTCCGGCGGATCGAATCAACCTGGTCCGCGATTTCCGGCGAATCCGCGGACGCCTCCCCCGCCCCCGTCGAGCACAGGACCAGGACCGTCGGCCCCGCCCCGGAGACCACCGCGGGCAGTCCCTCGTGTTGACGCAGGTCACGGATGAGGTCGAGGGTCTCCGGCATGGCGGGAGCGCGGTAGGACTCGTGTAGCCGATCCCGCGTGGCCGCGTACAGGGCTTCGGGATGGCCACAAACGGCCGCGGTCATCAGCGCGGCGCGCCCGGCGTTGAACGCGGCGTCGCCGTGGGGCACCCGCTCGGGCAGCAGCCCGCGGGCCCGCTCGGTGGACAGCCGCCACCCGGGCACGCACAGCACCGGCAGGACGCGGGCGTCCGGGGCCAGGGACACCGCGCCCCAGCGGTCGCCGTCGCGGTAGGCGACCGTGTATCCGCCGTAGACGCAGGGGGCCACGTTGTCGGGATGGCCCTCGATGTCCGCGGCGATCTGGTAGATGCCGTCGCGGTCCGGCCCGCCGTCGGGGCCGGTGCGCCCCAGCAGGGCGCTCGCGGCGGCCACGCCGCCGACGATCGCCGAGGAGGAGGAGCCGAGCCCGCGGGCGTGCGGGACGCCGTTGACGCAGGTCAGGTCGAGCCCGGGCAGTTCCTCCCCGGCCCGTTCGAAGGTCTCGCGCATGGCGCGCACCACGAGGTGGCGCTCGTCGAGGGGCACCTCGTCGGCGCCCTCCCCCTCGACGCGCACGCGCAGCTCGCCGTCCTCGCGCGGGGACGCCTCGAACGTGTTGTACAGGCGCAGCGCCAGGCCCAGGGCGTCGAAGCCCGGTCCGAGGTTGGCGCTGGTGGCGGGGGCCCGGACGGACACCCGGGTGGGGCGTGATGGGCTCACGTGGGGCTCTTTCGTTTCTTCTCTGGGACCCCGCTCCGTCCCGGGGGGCCGACGCGGTCCGGGAGGGGGCTCAGGCCAGGTCGAGGGCCCGGGCCGCGGCGAGGGCGTCGACCGGGACGGTGGTGGCGGAGGAGGCTCCGGCCAGCGCCCAGTCGGGGTCCTTGAGGCCGTTGCCGGTCACGGTGCACACCACGCGGCTGCCGGGCTCGACCAGTCCCGCCTGCACGGACTGGAGCAGACCGGCCACGCTGGCGGCGGAGGCCAGCTCCACGAACACGCCCTCCTCGGCGGCGAGGAGCTTGTAGGCGGCCATGATCTGGCGGTCGGTGACCTTGTCGATGAGGCCGCCGGACTCGTCGCGGGCCTGCTCGGCGAGCTTCCAGGAGGCCGGGTTGCCGATGCGGATGGCGGTGGCGATGGTGCTCGGGCTGGTGACGGGCGCGCCGTTGACGATGGGCGCGGCGCCGCTGGCCTGGAAGCCGAGCATGCGCGGGTTGCGGGTGGAGATCCCGTCCCTGGAGTACTCGGTGTAGCCCATCCAGTAGGCGGTGATGTTGCCCGCGTTGCCCACGGGGATGCAGTGGATGTCGGGGGCGTCGCCGAGGGCGTCGACGATCTCGAAGGCGGCGGTCTTCTGCCCCTGGAGGCGGTAGGGGTTGACCGAGTTCACCAGGGCGACCGGGTAGTCCACGCTGAGCTTGCGGGCCAGTTCGAGGCAGTCGTCGAAGTTGCCGTCGACCTGGAGCAGGCGGGCGCCGTGGACGAGGGCCTGGGCCAGCTTGCCCATGGCGATCTTGCCCTGGGGCACCAGCACGGCGCAGGTCATGCCCGCGCGGATGGCGTAGGCGGCGGCGCTGGCGCTGGTGTTGCCGGTGGAGGCGCAGATGACGGCCTTGGCGCCGTCCTCGGCGGCCTTGGTGATGGCCATGGTCATGCCGCGGTCCTTGAAGGACCCGGTGGGGTTGAGCCCCTCCACCTTGAGGAAGACCTCGCAGCCCGTGAGCTCGGACACGCGCGCGGCGGGCAGCAGGGGCGTGCCGCCCTCCTGGAGGGTGACAACGGGGGTGCTCTCGTTGACGGGGAGGCGGTCGCGGTACTCCTCGACGATGCCTCGCCACGCCCGTGCCATGCTCACGACTTGTCCCTTTCGGGTGGATGCGGCTTCGCTTGACGCGCGGTGGAAGCGGCGGGGCGCTCGGACGGCTCGGCGGCGCGTCCGTCGTCCCCACCAGCTACGAGTCTATGACCCCGTCCGCACTATCTCGAATCGCGGTCTGGTGTCTCATCATACGGACATACGGGGTCGCGCGGCGCGGCCGCACGGGTCCCGTGCGGCCCGCCACGGGGCTCCCGTCGTCCGCGCCGCGCGGACCCTCAGTCGGCGAAGGTCTCCACGCGCATCACGCTGGCCACCTCGCGCACCATGTCGTGGACGCGCAGCTCCTCGACCGTGGCGCTGAGCGCGGCGTCGGGGGCGGGGTGGCTGACCAGCACCAGCTGGGCGTCGTCGCCGCTGCCCTCCTGGCGCACGTTCTTGATGGACACGCCGTGGTCGGCGAAGATCTCCGCGACCTTGGACAGCACGCCGGGGCGGTCCGCCACGTCCAGCGCCACGTGGTAGCTGGTGATGGTGTGACCCATGTCGTGCACCGGCAGTCCGGTGTCGTGTCCGCCCTCGGCCACCGAGGTGTCGGCGAGGCGGTTGCGCGCCACCGCGACCAGGTCGCCCAGGACCGCGCTGGCGGTGGGGGTGCCCCCCGCCCCGGCGCCGTAGAACATCAGGCGCCCCGCGGACTCGGCCTCCACGAACACCGCGTTGTAGGCCTCCTTGACGCTGGCCAGCGGGTGCTCGACCGGGAGCATCACCGGGTGGACGCGCACGCCCACCGTCTCCCCGTCCTGCGAGCGCTGGCAGATGGCCAGGAGTTTGACCACGCAGCCCATCGCGCGGGCGCTGGCGATGTCGCCCGCGGACACGCCGGTGATGCCCTCGCGGTGCACGTCGGCGGCGGTCACCCGCTGGGTGTGGAAGGCCAGCCGGGCCAGGATGGCGGCCTTGGCGGCCGCGTCGAAGCCCTCCACGTCCGCGGTGGGGTCGGCCTCGGCGTACCCGAGGGCCTGCGCCTGTTCCAGGGACTCGGTGAACCCGGCGCCCTGGGAGTCCATCCGGTCGAGGATGTAGTTGGTGGTGCCGTTGACGATGCCCAGCACGCGGTTGACCCTGTCCCCCGCGAGCGAGTCGCGCAGGGGCCGCAGCAGCGGGATCGCGCCCGCCACGGAGGCCTCGTAGTACAGGTCCACCCCGGCGTCGCGGGCGGCGGCGTGCAGGGTCTGGCCGTCCTCGGCGAGCAGGGCCTTGTTGGCCGTGACCACGGACTTGCCCGCCTTGATCGCGGCGAGGATCAGCGAACGGGCCGGTTCGATGCCGCCGATGACCTCCACCACGAGGTCGATGTCGGGACGCGTGGCCAGGGCCGTGGCGTCGGTGGTCAGCAGCGCCGGGTCGACGCCGCGGTCGCGGCCGAGGCGGCGCACCGCGATGCCCCCGATCTCGATGGGCGTGCCCACCCGCGCGGCCAGTTCCTCGGACTGATCGTTGACCAGGCGGACGACTTCCGAGCCCACCACGCCGCATCCGAGCAGCGCCACCTTCATCGCCATTTGGGCGTGACTCCCACTTCTCTCGTGAATCCTCGTCTCGGGGCGGCCCTGCCGCCGGCGGGACCGTTCAGCCGACGTCGAGCCGGAGGAGGTCCTCCTCGCTCTCCCTGCGCACGATGACGCGGGAGCTCCCGCCGCGGACCGCGACCATGGCCGGCCGGGGCAGGTGGTTGTAGTTGCTCGCCATGGAGTAGCAGTAGGCCCCGGTGGCGGCGACGGCCACCAGGTCGCCCGGGCGCAGGTCGGCGGGCAGGTAGAGGTCGTGGACGATGATGTCGCCGCTCTCGCAGTGCTTGCCGACCAGGCGGGACAGCATGGGTGCGGCGTCGCTCTCCCGGGAGACGAGCTGGCTGGTGTACTCCGAGCCGTACAGGGCGGTGCGGATGTTGTCGCTCATGCCGCCGTCGACGCTGACGTAGGTGCGGATGCCCTCGACGTCCTTGACGGTACCGACCTCGTAGACGGTGATCCCCGCCGGGCCCGCGACGGCGCGGCCGGGCTCGACCGCGATGCGGGGCACCGGCAGCCCGGCCTCCTCGCACTCGCGGCGCACGATGGAGGTGAGGCTCCCCGCGATGGTCTTGGGGTCCAGGGGGTCGTCGCCGGAGGTGTAGGCGATGCCCAGGCCGCCGCCGAGGTCGAGTTCGGCGAGGGTGACGCCCAGTTCCTCGTGGACGCCGGTGAGGAACCGGGTGACGCGGCGGGCGGCGACCTCGAAGCCGGAGGTGTCGAAGATCTGCGAGCCGATGTGCGAGTGCAGGCCGACGAGTTCCAGGTGCGGGGCGGCCAGGACACGGCGGACGGCCTCGGCGGCGGCGCCGGTGCTCATCGCGAACCCGAACTTCTGGTCGTCGTGGGCGGTGGCGACGAACTCGTGGGTGTGCGCCTCCACGCCGGTGGTGACGCGGATGAGGACCTTGGGCCGGGCGTCGAGCTCGGCGGCGATCGCGCCGAGGCGCTCGATCTCGTCGAGGGAGTCGATGATGACGCGGCCCACCCCGGCCTCCACGGCGCGGCGCAGCTCGGCGGCGGACTTGTTGTTGCCGTGCATGCCGATGCGCTCGGCGGGGACGCCGGCGGCCAGGGCGACGGTGAGTTCGCCGCCCGAGCACACGTCGAGCTTGAGCCCCTCCTCGTCCACCCAGCGCGCGACGGCCTTGGTCAGCAGCGCCTTGCCCGCGTAGTAGACGTCGGCGTCGGAGAAGGCGGTGCGGTAGTCGCGTGCGCGGCCGCGGAAGTCCTCCTCGTCCATGACGAAGAGCGGTGTGCCGTGGGTGGCGGCGAGTTCGCGCACGCCGACGCCGCCGACGGTGAGCTCACCGTCCGCGCGGCGCGCGGTGGCGGGCCACACGCGCGGGTCGAGGGCGTTGAGGTCCTCGGGCGGCAGCGGCGGGTTGTCCTCCGGCAGGATCTCCGCGTGGCGGGAACCGGCGGGGTGGGCGTAGCGGCTCATGATGGGCTTTCGGCTGGGACTGTACGGCTGTGCGGGTCGGCGGTACCTTCTCCCCCCATTGTCCACCGAACCGATCGGAACACCAGGGACGGGTACGGCCCACCGGGGGGCACGGGGTGTCTACAGCCTTGTGGGCGCTGACACCCCGAGCAGGAGGAGTCCGGTGCGGAGGACCCCGGCGACGGCTGCTGGCAGGGCCGGGTCCGCGGCGGTCCGCTCGGCGGTTCCGGGGACCGCGGCGGAACACGTCCGCCACTCATCGTAGGCACTGGTCAGCGCCTCCAGGTATCGGACCAGGATATGGGGTTCCTCTCGGCGGGCGGCCGTGTCCAGGGCGCTGGGGCCGTCGAAGAGGAGGCCGCGCACGGCGGCGGTGCGGTCGGGGCGGGCCGCGGGGGGCGGCGCGCCCTCGGCGCTCCAGCGCACGAGGCTGCTCGCGTGGGCGTGGGCGTAGCGCATCCGGAAGGCGGGGTTGGCGTCGGTCAGGCGGGCCCAGGCCCCGGGGTACTCGGCGGAGGGCAGCACCGGCAGGTCGCGCCCGGTGGTCTCGGTGCCGCGGGGGCGTTCGGGCACCGAACGGCAGAAGGCGACGCGTGCGCTGTCCTCGCCGACCGCGCCGAGGGCGCGCGCGGCGGGGGTGAGCAGTTCCCGGTGGCCGCCGTCGAGGTAGGGGTCACGCCAGGAGGCCTCGCCGGGGGCGGGCGGAGGGGTCTGGGGGCCGACGGCCAGGGCGATGCGTGCGCGGGCGTCGGCGCGGGCGAGCCTGCGGGCCTGGGCGACCGGCCCGGCCTCGTGCAGGGCGGAGGCGGGCCACTCCCCCTCGCCGTCCCAGTCCCTGCCGGTGAGGAAGCGGGGCCCGTCGGCCGCCGCGGCGAGCAGGGCGTCGCGCTGGCGTGCGGTGAAGGTGACGTTGAGGAAGCCGCGGCCGTCGCCGTTGACGCGGTCGAAGTCCACCAGGCCCTCGTCGCGCATGGCCGAGAGCTCTGCGGCGACGCGGTCGCGGACCTCGGCGCGGCGGTCCCCCCGGCGCTCGGGCTCCCGGCCGCCCGCGCCGCCCGCCAGGCGGGGCGGCAGGGCGGTGGCCGCGTCGGCGCCCCCGTCCGCGTGGTCGTTGCGGGGCCACACGAGGGGGATCGCGTCCGGGGCCAGGCCCAGGGCCCGCGCGGCGGCCTCGCGGACGGCGGCCTCCAGGTGCCTGGGGGTCACTCCCGTCCCCTGTCGACCAGGCTCCGGATGACGTCGATGAGCGCGTCGGGGTCGAAGGGCTTGGTGACGTAGGCGTCCACGCCGAGGTTCCTGCCGCGCTGGTGGTCCGCCTCCTGGGTGCGCGCGGTGACCATGATGATGGGGCGGTCGCGGGTGCGGGCGTCGGCGCGCAGGCGCTCGACGGCCGTCCACCCGTCCACGCGGGGCATCATGACGTCCATGGTGACCACGTGCGGGTCGATGTGCGCGGCGCGGTCGAGGCAGTCCTGGCCGTCCACCGCGGTGAACACCTCGAACCCCTCCAGTTCGAGGTTCAGGCGGATGAGCTCGCGGATCACGTCGTCGTCCTCGACGACGAGAACCCGTGTGGGTAGGGCGTTCACGGGCGCGACACTACCGCCGCCGGGTGACACGGCACCACCGGATTGCGGTGATCGGCGGGCCGGGCCGGGCGCGGCGGCGACGGGTGGACGAAGGACGGCGCGGTCCTGCTACAGTTGTTCACGCAAGCCAGCCCCCTTAGCTCAGGGGATAGAGCATCGGCCTCCGGAGCCGGGTGCGCAGGTTCGAATCCTGCAGGGGGCACTTCGCAGATGGGAACACTCTTCGAGGGTTCCCATCTCTTCATTTCTGATCCTTCTCCGGGGTCGGCGACCCGTTGGGCCGCTCGGACCGACTCGTCCAGGCTCTCCGCCGCGAGGGTGACCCTGATGTGCACGTGGTTGGCCCACTTGTCATAGGTCAGTTCCAGGCGGAAGGCTTCGAACAGCCGTCTCAGTACCTCTTCCGGCACCTTGTCCAACTCCACTGCTTGGACGGGGATCGCGTCCAACATCTCGGGGGCCACTCGGACCGGGGGTCGCTCGCGGAGTTCCCTGAGTTGTCGGTCGATCTCCTCCTTCTCAGTGTAGAGACGCTCTGCCCGTTCTCTGATGTCCCCTGCCAACCGTGATGCCGGGTCGTCCACGAACTCCAACTGCCCGAGAAGCCTGTCCCGGCGCTCGTTCAGTTCCTCTTGCCGACGCTCCAGAGACGAGACGGCCTGTTCGTGCTCGCGGAGGGCGGCGGTATCCGCGTCCGGTATCGCCGCGAACAGGGCTCGGCTGCGTGCGGGACTGAACACGCGGTCTGTGAAGAAGCCCAGAACCGCTTCCATGAGGTAGGCCTCGCGCACCCACACACTCTTGGGGTGGGATGCTTCACACTTTCCCTTCGGGGGTTGACAAGCGAAGTATCCGACTTCCCTCCGAGTCTTGCCGAACATGCGACGCCCGCATAGAGCACATCGAACATAGGAGCGAAGTCGGTAGGAGCGCGCCGCTTGGGGGTGAGCTTGGTTGATGCCGCTCCTCTGCCGGGACCGGACACGATGGCCCGCGATCTTCTGCGCCGCAATAAAGGTGTCGACGGACACCAGGGGCTCATGGGTCGGCTGGCTGGACCACACCCACTCCTCCGGCGGCTTGAGACGGCCACCGGCCTTGGTCCCCCGGCGGTTCCAGACCATGAAGCCGCAGTACTTCGGATTGGTGAGCACACCGCGGACCGAGCCGCCCGTCCACTTCCCCACCGCACGACGGGGATCCACAGGCCTCGGGGGAGGAAAGCGATCCGGTTGGAGGTTGAGCACATCGGCGATGGCCTCATACCCCAGCCTCCTGTGCACCCGGAGCTCGAAGATCCAGGTGACGGTCGGTCCTCGGAGCGGGTCGGGGGTGAGCCGGTGCTTGGTGGCCCCTTCGGCGCGTTTGGCGGGAACCGGATGAGGAACTTTTAGAGGCATGTAGCCATACGGGGGCGAGCCGACATTGAAGCCCTGTTCTGTGTGGGTTTCGAACCCGCCCCAGGACTTCTCCAGGAGTTCGAGGACATACCACTCGGCCACCCCCTGCTTGACTCTGCGCGTCAGGATCTGGGTGGCCTTCTTCCCGTTCTCCATGATGGGCTCATCTGAAGCGAGCAGGAGGACGCCGAGTTGTTCCAAGCGGTGTTCGATCTGGCTGCTGATGTAGGAGCGCCGGGCAAGGCGCTCTATGGATTCACAGATCACCGCATCGAATCGTCGATCTTCTCGGGCCGCTTCTTCGAGCAGGTCTTGAATTCCCCCGTCTCGGGGGACCGGGATGGACATGGCCTCGTGTGCCTTGCCACGGCCCCGGTCCTTCAGGTCCATGCGGCCCGACTCGACGTCGTAGAAGTGGGCGACGATCATGCCGCGCGGGGGCAGGCTGGCGCGGGAGTTGGCCAGCTGGCGAGGGATCGACAGGGTGGCGTCCTGCTTGTCATCGGTGGAGGTGCGACCGGCGAAAGCCACCCTGAGCGCACCTCCCTTCAGCCCCGCGCGGAATCGTCTGGTGGTGCTGGTGAAGACTTCCGGGGGGATCGGGGGGACCGCCCCCTGTTGTGCAGTACCCATTCCAAGACTTCCTTGATGGACAATGCCTGCTCCCTCAGCAGCCCGCTGTCTTCGAGGGGTGAGAACTCAAAGGTCACGGACAAGCCGGGACCCCGTGAGGCACTGAAGGGTTGGTCCGCTTCAGGATATTTCACGTTGCCTTCGCCCACACCATTCGCGACTCCGCTTTCCTTGCCAGTCGGCGTTTCGGTCTGATCATCGAATCCGCTCGAATCAGCCGACACAGCCCCACCTCCCATCGGTACCACCGGCAACCTTCTTCGTTGCCGCGGCAAAGGGGGAATATTTCCGGCATGCCGATTGATGAGGAGAAGCATCTGTCCGTTGCCGCACCAGAAGCGATTTCATCCACTTCCTCCGAAATCGGCATTGGTCTCGGCAATGAGGTGCCGCATGGCAACGGCCGCCTGCTGCGGCACCACGCCGTTACCGAGGATGTGGAGCTGGGCGGTGCGCGGCAATCCGAGGTCGGGGTCGGTGACCCACCCGGCGGGGAGGCCCATCATCCACTCGACCAGGGCGGCACTGAGCCGAGGTTGCCCGCGGGTGCCGCGTTCGGTGGGCGGCGGTGCCGTCCTGCCGAGCACTTCCTCCCACCGGTGGATCGCCGGTGCGTACTCGCCCCATGCGTACGCGAAAGGCGGAGTCAGCCCTGGGGATCGGTGCGGTGAGTGGCGAGAGCTGCGGAGGGCAGTGTGGGGTGCCCTGACGAACTCCGTTGCCGGGGGCTGCCCTTGGTGGCGTCGCTGGCCAGCGGGGTGGGCAGGAGCCTGTCGGTGAGTCTGGTGTGCGCAGTGCGGGTGCGTACGCACGCGGGGGTGTGCGGCGGGTGGCAGAGCACATCGCCCACCCGCACCTGCCGCCCCCGCCGCTTGCGGGTGTGCGGGTCGGCGGGCCCCCGGTGCCCGTCGCTGGCGCACGGGGTGGGCAGCAAGGAACAGCCGCTCACGCCGGTGGCACGCACCGAGGTCGCTGGCGCGTACGCAACACCATCGCGCGTCGTACCCCGTGCGGGCCAGGTCCGCGAGAACCCGGTCGAGCCCTCGGCCTTTCCAGCGGAGCGCGGCCACGTTCTCCAGCACGAGGAGGTTCGGTCGTAGATGGCGAACGGCGTCCATGACGAACGTCCAGACACTGGAACGGGTCCCTTTCTCGATGCCGGCTCCGCGTCCTGCGGCGCTGATGTCCTGGCAGGGGAATCCTGCGTTGAGCACGTTGGGGCGCTCCACATCGCTCCAGCGCACCGACGAGAGGTCGCCGAGGTTGCGTACGCCGGGGAACCGGTGCGTGAGCAGTCGGGTGACGTGGGGGTCGTTGTCGGCGACCCAGGCCAGGCGGGCATTGCCGCCCAGTGCCGCGGCAACGCCCATGTCGAGCTCGGCGTAGCCGGTGCACAACGAACCGATCGTGAGCGGTTCGGTGAGAGCAGCGGTGGTGGTGTGCGGCAACGATCCCGGGGTCACTGGGTTTCGCTCCCTTCTGCCGCTGCCGCTGCCGGGGCGGCATCGGCTCGGCACGACCACGGCGAGCACCCTTCGGGTTCGGGGCCCGAGGGGGCGGTCAGGTCGACCTGGTCCAAGGGTTTGCGGGAGACGTGCAGGTAGTAGGTGCCGTGCAGCGGCATGCCGCTGCGGGTGGCGGCGGGGTGGCCGTGCCGGATGGCGGCATCGAACGCCACGGCGTCCTCGAACGCCGCCGGTTCTGTTGCCGCCATCTCGGCCCAGGAGGCGGTGGAGCGGTAGGGGCATCCGATGCAGGCGGAGCGGGGGGTGTCGCCGAGGCCATGGGCGGTGAGGTGTGAGCGGCAGTCCCGGCGGGTCCACCCCAGATCCAGCAGCGGGAACTCGTTGCGGAGGTTCTTCACGTCGGCGTCTTTGGCGCGGTGGACCTCATCGAGGCTGATGCCGATGGCCTGGGTGGCGTAGACCCCCGTGGGGACGCGGGCCGGGTGCGGGTAGCCCAGCAGGCGGCGGGCCTCCTTCTTCAAGGGTTTGATCTTGTATTCGCTGGTGCACTGCCTGCGGGCCATCCCGCGCTGGCCCTGGGGGCCCAGGACGAACAGGGGCATTGATGCGAACCGGTGCCGTTCGTCCAGGGCGTCGCGACGGATGTTGCCGGTGCTCACCCGCAGCAGCGAGATGCCGGCGTCGGCGGCGATGTGTTCCAAGCGCTCCAGGTGCCGGTAGACACGCGCGGGTTCCCATCCGGTGTCGGCGAACAGGGCGTAGTCGAAGCGCGGGATGGCGCCCTGGGCGGCGAGCAGGAGCAGGGTGCTGGACTGCACCCCGGCGCCCAGGGAGAGCAGCCTCAAGGTCGGCGGCGGGTCGTGGGGGTCGCGCATCAGGGGTGTCGGCGTGTGGTCGGTGCCTCACCCTCTTTTTGCGAACCGGGGGCGGGATCGGGCGCGGGGGGTGCGTACTCACCGGGTCCGCACGACGCGCACCGCGGGCGGAGTGCTCATTTTGTGCTGATGGGGCGTGTGGTCATGGGTGGCGGTGACCGTGACGACACGAAAGGGACCCCGTCCATGCGCCCCTCTGTTTCCGCCCCCGTCTTTCCGCTGGCACGTGTCCGCCGAGCCTTCACCGCCCTGGTCGGACCGCCCGACCCGTGGCGGGTGGAGTTCGCCACCCCGGAGGGTCCTCGGGAGGTGGATCTGCTGCGGGTGGCGGCCCTGGTGCCGCACCTGCCCCGGGAGATCTCGGATGCGCTGTGGCGGGAGGTGATCGACCGCGCGCGTGGCAAGGGAGATGACTGGGCCGTGGTCGCCGTCGGGTTGGGGTTCAAACCGCTGAGGTCGGTGGTCGACCGGCTCTCGCGCAGGCGCCGGTTCGGTGCCCGCCGTGAAGAGTTGGAGGCCGAGGTGATCGCGGCGTGGATCCAGGAGGTGGACCGGGTCGATGTGGCGCAGCCGGGTGTGCTGGGTCGCCTGTGGGCGGGTGCCTACCGGGCGGGGCAGCGGTGGCGGTACGCCGCCGACCGTGATCTGGCCCAGCTCACCGGCCTGCCGTCCGATGCCGAGGCCCCGTTGGTGGGCCATCCGGAGGAAGCGCTGATCCGCGCCGTGCAGTTGGGTGTGATCACGGGGACGGATGCCTGGCTGGTTGGTGCGACCCGGTTGGAGCGGCATTCCCTGAAGACCGCGGCGGCGCACCTCGGCATGCCCTACCCCACGGCGAAGCGGAGGCGGCAACGCGCCGAGGCCGGGTTGACCGTGTGGCTGCGCGAGGAGATCCGCACCGGCGGGTGATCCCGAACGCGGGCGTAGGGCGCAACCAGTAGATGACAGCGGCCCTATGCGTTGTCCGGGCGGCGGGGTGGTCGGTTCGCCTCACCCTCACCGATCCACCTGTGGAAAGGAGAAGGCCCCGCCGCCCGCCACCCCTTTTTGGGAGGTGCTCTGGTGCCGACACGTCCTCGAACCCCCGCCCGTGCGCTGGCCCGTGCAGCGGCCACGCCCCTGCTCGCCGCCGCTCTGCTCATCGCCCTGGCGTCGGCGGGGTGGGCGCAGGAGACCGACCCCGGTGTCACCGATCTGGACACCGTCATCACCAACATCCGCAACTGGATCGTCGGCCTTCTGGTGGCGTTCGCGACCCTGCTGCTCACCGTCGGCGGGTTGCGTTACCTGCTGGCCGGCGGCGACCCCGGCGAGGTCAACAAGGCCAAGGACACCCTGAAGTACAGCGCGCTGGGCTACTTGGTCGCGGTCCTGGCCCCGGTCCTGGTGGAGATCCTGCGGGGATTCGTGGGGCTGTCGTGACCCCGCTCCGGGCCGGTGTGCCCGTCCTCGTGGTCCTGGTGGTGCTGGCGAGCACTGCCGTCCCGGCGCACGCCGCCGTGGTGCCGGTGGAGGTGGCGCCCCCTTCTGATCCTCCGCCCACCGATCCCGAGGAGTGCGGGCTGGTCGACTACTCCTGCCGGATCACCGTCGGGGTGTACCTGTGGGTGGTCGGGCTGATCGCCGACCTGATCAACACCGCCCTGACCCTGGCGGTGCTGCCCGCCCTGTTCACTCCCCCGCCCACCGACGGGATCCGGCAGGCGTGGGAGACCTCCCAGACGGTGGCGAACGCGCTGTACGTGCTCGCGGTGGTCGCCGCCGGGGTGCTGGTGATGAGCTACCAGACCGTCCAGACCTCCACCGCCCTGAAAGAGATCCTTCCCCGCCTGGTGTTGGGGTTCGTCGGCGCCAACGCCTCCTACCTGCTCACCGACCTGATGCGGGAGCTGGGCAACGGCATCTCGGTGAACATGATGGACGGGGCCGCGACCGTGGAGAACCTCTCGTCCAGTGTGGGACGGATCCTGGGCGACCCCGTCGGCGAGCTGCTGACCATCGTGCTGCTGATGCTCGTCGCGTCGCTGTTGTGGTTCTTCTTCGTGCTCGCGCTGCTGCTGCGGATCCTGCTGTGGTGGCTGCTGACCGCGGTGGCCCCGCTCGCGCTGGCCTGCCACGCCCTGCCCCAGACCGACGGTCTCGCCCGCATGTGGTGGCGGTCCATGGCCGCGCTGCTGGCGATCCAGGTCGGCCAGGCGCTGGTGCTGCGGATCATGGTCACCGTGTTCCTGGGGCGCGAGAGCGCCCTGGGCGACCTGGCCCAAGCGGTCGGGAACATCCTCGATGTCCTGCTGCTCATCGTGTGCCTGTACGTCCTGGTACGCATCCCGTTCTGGGCGTTCAAGCAGGTGTTCAACCTGCAATCCTCCCCCGTGGTCCGCGCGGTCAAGACCGTGGCCGCCCTGCTGATCTTCCGCAACATCGGCAAGGCCCTCGCCACGGCACGGGCGGCGAAGGCCACCCGGGCCGCCTCGGCCTCGGGGCGTGCGGCGACCGTCCCCGCGCCCCCGGCACCAGCCCCGCGACGTGCCCGGGTGTGGGTGCAGCCGGAGCTACCGAACTTCGACGGCAACCTCCCCTACCGACAAGATCCGCTACCGGGGATTGACCGGCAGATCGACCGCCGCGCTCAGGCCCGTTTACGGGAGCGGCGCCGCTACTTCCAGCCCCCGCTGTCCCCGCCCCGACCCACGCACTGGCGGCAGGACGCGTTGCCGCAGTGGCGTGAGCCGGTGCCGCGGCAAGAGCCGCTGCCGCAGGCCCGCCGCCTGCCGCCGCCCCGCAGGCGCCCGGTCCAGCCTGCCCTGTTCGATCCCCCGTCCCCGAACCGCCCGAGGAGGTCGTAATGGCGCGTGTGCGCATGCCCGCCGACATAGAACGCGAAGACAAGATCCTGGCCGGGCTCACCGCCCGACAGCTGGTCATCATCGGCGCCCCGGGCATCCTGCTGTGGGCCCTCTACCAGGGCCTCGGCCATCTGGTGCATCCGCTGGCGATCGCCGTGGCCGCCGTCCCGGTGATGGGCGCGGCGACCGCCGCCGCTCTGGTGCAAAGGGACGGGCTGAGCCTGGACCGGCTGCTGCTCGCCGCAGTGCGCTTCGCCCGTTCCCCTAAACGCCGGGCCAGCGGCATCGCAGGGGCGTTGCCTGTGCCGTCGTGGGTTCGTGCCGACACGCCGCGGCTCCCGTCCCCGTGGGATCTGCCGGTCCACGCGATCGGTGATGACGGTGTGGTGGACCTGGGCGAACATGGCTGCGCCGCCGTGGTGGCCTGCACGACGGTGAGTTTCTCCCTGCGCACCCCCGCCGAGCAGGCCGGGCTCGTGTCCGGGTTCGCCTCCTTCCTCAACTCCCTCACCGCCCCGGTGCAGATCGTGATCCGCGCCGAGTCCATTCGCCTGGACCCTTTGGTGGACTCGCTTGATCAGGCGGCGCCGGGGTTGCCGCATCCGGCGCTGGAGGCTGCCGCGCGGGACCACGCCGACCACTTGGCCGCGCTCGCCCGTTCGCAGTCCCTGCTGCGGCGGCAGGTGCTGGTGGTGGTGCGCGATGCCGGTGACATCTCTCGGGCGGCGGCGACCGTGCGGCGGCGTGCCGAGGACGCGGTGCGGGTGCTGGCCGCCGCCGGGACCCTGGCACGTCTGCTCACCGGACCGGAGGTGCACGCGGTGTTGGTCTCGGCCGCCGACCCCGCTGGCCGCCACGGCCCGCCCGAAGCGCTGGCGCCTACGGATGCGGTGATCACCGGACCCACAGGAGGAGGTGAAGAGGGCTGATGTTCGCGTGGAAGAAGAAGGATGAGAGCACTGCCGCCACCCGCTCAAAGCGCGGCCCTGGCCCGGTGGACGCCGAAGTCGAGGTCGGAGTACGCCATATCCGTGTCGGTTCCGGGGTCAGCGCGGCATGGGCGGTGACCGGGTACCCGGCCGAAGTCGGCGAGGCATGGCTGGAGCCGCTGCTCACCTACCCGGGACGGCTGGACGTGTCGCTGCACATCGAACCGATCCCCGCCCAGACCGCCGCCGACCGGCTGCGCCGACAGATGTCCCGCCTGGAGGCCTCCTCCCGAACCATGGCGGAGAAGGGCAAGCTGGAGGATTTCGAGGCGGAGGTCGCCGCCGAGGACGCCCGGGAGATGGCCGCTTCCCTGGCCAGGGGCGAAGGAAAGCTCTTCCGGGTCGGGCTCTACCTGGTGGTGCACGCCCGTACCGAGGAGGAGCTGGCCGAGGAGACCGACCACATCAGGACTTTGTGTTCCTCGATGCTGGTGGACCTTCGCCCCGCTTCCTACCGCCAGCTCCAGGGCTGGGTGTCCTCGCTGCCGGTGGGGGTGGATCTGCTGGAGCAGCGGCGTGCCATGGACACCCCCGCCCTGGCCGCCGCCTACCCGTTCGCGTCCCCGGATCTGGCGGTGCAGACCAGCGAGCGGGCGATCCTCTACGGCCTCAACGCCTCCTCCTCAGGGGTGGTGGTGTGGGACCGGTGGAGCCAGGACAACTACAACTCGGTCGTCCTGGCCCGTAGCGGTGCGGGCAAGTCCTACTTCTGCAAGGTGGACCTGCTGCGGTCCCTGTATGCGGGGGTCACCGCCGCCGTCATCGACCCGGAGGACGAGTACACCCGCCTCACGAAGGCCGTGGGCGGTACCGTCATCCGTCTCGGCTCACCGGGTGTCCATCTCAACCCGCTCGACCTCGCCGTGGACAGCGGTGCACGGCGCGATGCCGTCAGCAGGCGGGCGCTGTTCCTGCACACCCTGCTCGGGGTGATGCTCGGCGGGGCCCTGCCCGCACGGCAGAGGGCGGCGCTGGATCGGGCGGTGGTGGCCACCTACCGGGCCGCCGGGATCACCGCCGATGAGACCACTTGGTCCCGTCCCGCGCCGCTGCTGAAGGACCTGGCAGCCACCCTGGCCGAGGTCCCCGACGAGCACGCCCAGGATCTGGCTGTTCAGCTCGCGCCGTTCGTCACCGGGTCCTATGCGGAGCTGTTCAGCGCGCCGACCACCCGCCGCCCGGAGGGACACCTGGTGTCGTGGAGCCTGCGCCGGCTTCCCGACGAGCTGAAAGCTGTGGGCACCGTGCTGGCGCTGGATTCGATCTGGCGGACCGTGGCCGAGGCCACCCCCACCCACCCGCGGCTGATCCTGGTGGACGAGGCCTGGACCCTCATGCAGGAGCCCGAAGGGGCGAGGTTCCTCTTCCGGCTGGCCAAGGCCGCTCGGAAAAGGTGGGCCGGGTTGACCGTCGCCACTCAGGACGCCGCCGATGTGCTCGGCAGCGACCTGGGGCAGGCGATCATCGCCAACGCCGGCACCCAGATTCTGATGCGGCAGGCTCCCCAGGCCATCGACCGGGTCGCCGAAGCGTTCTCCCTGTCCGACGGGGAGAAGCAGTACCTGCTCACCGCCTCCCCCGGGGATGCGCTGCTGTGCAGCGGTTCGGATCTGCGGGTGGCCTACCGGGTGGTGGCCAGCGACACCGAACACGCCCTGGTCACCACCAACCCCGCCGAACTCTCCGCCGAGCACACGCCCGCGCCCACGGGCCCGGGCTTGGAGGAGGACGAGGAGGAGTGGCTGTGAGCGTGCTCTCCGACCTGGACGGGGTGCTCGGTGTGTTCACCACCCTGGCCGGGATCGTCGGCGCCGCGGTGCTGCCCTGGTGGTGGGTGCCGGTGGTGTGGGCGGGCCTGATCGCCAGCAAGCGGTGTCTGGTGTGGGTGCGCCACCGCCACTGGGCGCACGGGGCGCAGGTGGTGGAGACCCTGCCCCCGCCGACTGCGGAGATCCACCACGCAGAAGCGTTCTGGACGCAGATGCTCGGCCTGCTGCGCCCCGCCTGGAAACGGGCGCTGTTCGGGCAGCCACAGGTGGCGTGGGAGTACGTCATCGACCAGGCCGGGCTGCGCATCCGGGTGTGGGTGCCCGGCGGTCTGCCGCCCCGGATGGTGAGCCGGGCGGTGGAGGCCACCTGGCCCGGCGCGTCGACCACCACCTCCCCCGCCGATGCCGCGTCCTTCACGGGTGTGGGGCGGGGTGGGATGCTGCGGCTGGCCCGCCCCGACCACTACCCCCTGGCCACCTCCCACGAAGAGGATCCTCTGCGGGGGCTGATCGGCGCCGCGGCCTCCCCCGCCGAGGGGGAGACGATCCTGGTGCAGGTCATCGCCCGCCCGGTCACCGGGGTGCGCCTGCATCGGGCCAATCAGGCGGCCGCAAACCTGCGGTCCTCCCACAGCGTGACCTCGCGGGTGTTCGACACCCTCACCCCCGGTGGCGGACGCGGCGCGGCCGGGTGGGCGGCGCTGCGCCCGGAGGTGTCCGGGGAGATCCGCGCCATTTTGGCCAAGAGCGTGCGCCCTCGCCTGGAAACGGTGGTCCGCCACCTGGTCACCACCCCGGGCAGCAGTCCGAGCGAACATCAGCGGCGCAGGGGCCGCATCCACGCGATCACCGGGGCGTTCAGTGCGTTCAGCGCCTACAACCACTACCGGCGCCGCCGCACCCCCCTGGTGGCCGACCGCCTCGCCGAACTCAGGTTCCTGCGCCGCGGGGACCTGCTCTCGGTCGCCGAGCTGGCCGCCGTGGCACACCTGCCGCTGGACGAGGCCGTTCCGGGGCTGGAGCGCGCACCCGCCAAACCGGTTCCCCCACCGCCCGGTTTGGCGGGCGATGACCCCGATGCGCGGGTGCTGGGCACCTCCGATGCCGGACCCGGCCGGGTGATCGGCCAGCGCGCCGCCGACGCCCGCCACCACACCCACATCATCGGCGGCACCGGTACCGGTAAGACCTCTCTGCTGCTGAACATGGCCCTGGACGACATCGCCAAGGGGCGCGGGGTGGTGTTCATCGAACCCAAGGGCGAGTCCACCCTGCTGCTGTCGCGGATGCCCGAGGAGGCGATCGAGCGGGTCGTGCTCATCGACCCCGACGACAACGCTCCCCCACCGGCGTTGAACCCGCTCGCCGTCAACGACCAGGGGCGCAGTGCGGACACCATCACGGGGATCTTCAAGCGGATCTTCGCCGACTCCTGGGGGCCAAGGACCGAGGACATCCTGCGCTCGGCCTGCCTGACCCTGGCCGGGACCCCCGACGCCGGGCTCGCCAACATCCCCCGCCTGCTGGAGAACGCCTCGTTCCGGGCACGTACCGTCGCCCAGGTCACCGACCCGGTCCTCCAGGGTTTCTGGCAGTGGTTCGATGAGCAGTCCGGTCCGGCCCGGTCGCACGCCATCGCCCCCCTGATGAACAAACTCCGCTCGGTGTTGCTGCGGGGGTTCGCGCGGGATCTGCTGGCGGCCACCGACCGCGGCTTGGACCTGCGCGCCCACCTGGACAACAGCGGGGTGGTCATCGCCCGCCTGCCCAAAGGCGTCCTGGGCGAGGACACCTCCTCGCTGCTGGGGTCGCTGCTGCTCTCGCAGGTGTGGAACGCGGTCCTGGCCAGGGCCCGGCAGGCCGAATCCGACCGCGCCGACCTGGCGATCTACCTGGACGAATGCCAGAACTTCCTGACCCTGCCCTACGGGATCGGGGACATGCTCGCCGAGGCGCGCGCTTATGGGGCCGGGATGGTGCTCGCTCACCAGGATCTGGCCCAGCTGCCCCGGGACCTGCGGGAGGCCATCTCTGCCAACGCCCGCAACAAGGTCTTCTTCGATGTCTCCCCCGAGGACGCCCGGGTGCTGGCCCGCCACGTGCGGCCCCATCTGGGCGAGCACGACCTGTCGCACCTGGCCGCGTTCCAGGCCGGGGCCCGGCTGGTCCACCACGGTGCCCTCACCCCCGCGTTCACCCTGCGCACCCGCCCCCTCCCGCCCCCGATCAAAGGGCGGGCCACCGCCGTGCGCAAAACAGCCCGCGTCCACGTCCACCAGTGAAAACCGTCCGAAGGAGCACGCTGTGCGCACCACCCGTCCCCGCCCCGACCACCGTCCGCTCCCCCGCCCCCGCTCCTCCCCCGACGTCCTGCGGCACCTCATCCGCAGGGTCACCCCGCGGGACGTGGAGATCATGCGCCTGGTCTGGGAGCACCGCACCTTCACCACCCACCAGCTCGCCGCGCTGTTCTTCGACTCCTACAGCACCGCCAAACAGCGCCTGGCGTCCCTGTACCGGCTGCGGGCACTGGACCGGTTCCGGCCCTGGACCCCCACCGGTTCCGCGCCCTGGCACTACGTGCTCGACGCCCCCGGCGCCGAACTCCTCGCCGCCCGCCAGGGGACCACGGTGCGGGAGCTGGGATACCGGCGCGACCGCGCTCTCGCGTTGGCCTACCGGGCCAGCCTCAACCACACCGTCGGCACCAATGACGTGTTCGTGGCCTTGGCCGCCCACACCCGCCGCCACACCACCCGGCTGCGGTGGCAGACCGCCGCCGAGTGCGAGGCCCGGTGGGGGGACATCGTGCGCCCCGACGCCGCCGGAACCTGGACCGAGGACGGCCGCACCACCTCCTTCTACCTGGAGTACGACACTGGCGCCGAACCCCTGCGCCGTCTGGCCGAGAAGCTGGATGCGTACGCCGAGCTGCGGCGAGTGACCAGTCACCGCGGCGTGGTCCTTTTGTGGGTGCCCACCACCGCCAGGGAGCGGAACCTGCGCACCCGCATCCCCCGCGCGCCCGTGGCCGCCGCGACGGCGGTCCACGGGTCCCATCCCGCCGATGCCGTGTGGGCGCTGTTCAACGACCCCAGCGGGCAGCGATTCCGGCTCTCGGAGCTGACCCCCGGGGAGGCGGTGGTGCAGCCGCCCCTCCCGGGGTGGGAGGAGGACGGTGATGGGTAACCCGCTCGGCTGCGGGTGCGCGCTCATCGCTGTCCCACTCACGATCGGCCTGGCCGTGTCCCTGCTCGGCGCCCTGGTGGAGGACCCCCACCGAGGGGCCGCACCCGATCAGGTGGACGGCATCCATCCGGTACTGCTGGACGCCTATCTCGCAGGGGCCCGCGCTCTGGACGCCGAGTACCCGCAGTGCACCGGGATGCGCTGGCAGATCCTCGCCGGCATCGGCGCGGTCGAATCCGACCACGCGGCCGGGAGCACGATCTCCCCCACCGGGGACACCGACCCGCCCGTGGTCGGACCCGTCCTGGACGGCAGCGGTGTGGGCGGCAACCTCACCCCCCACTACGACACCGATGGCGGTGTGTGGGACGGGGATACCGTCTATGACGCCGCGGTCGGGGTGACCCAACACCTCCCGGCGAACTGGGACGACTACGGTGTCGACGGCAACGGCGACGGGCGAGCGGACCCGCACAACGTGTTCGACTCGGTGGCGGCGACGGCGGTGGAGCTGTGCGCCAGCCACCCCGACCAGCAGGTGGACTTCACCGACCGCGAGGACCTCGAAGACGCCCTGTTCCGCTACAACCACGCGGATTGGTATGTGGACGACGTCCTGGCCGAGATCGACGCCTACACCGCCGCCCACCCCGGCACCGGCATCGGCGGCGGTCCGGGCAGCGAGGCCGGACGCACCGCGGCTCAGTGGGCGCTGGACCAGGTCGGCAAACCGTATGTGTGGGGCGGGACGGGGCCGGACGGGTTCGACTGCTCCGGGCTGACCATGCGCGCGTGGGAGGCCGCCGGGGTGGCCATCCCGAGGGTGACCACCGACCAGTTCAACGCCGGAACCCGCGTACCCCTGGACCGGCTCCAGCCCGGGGACCTGCTGTTCTACGACACCCGCCCCTACGCCCCCGGGGACCCGCCCACCCACGTGACCATGTACGTCGGCGACGGCCAGATGGCCAACGCCCCCTCCAGCGGACAGACCGTCCGTGTGGAACCCGTGGACGGCCCGTTCTACACCCCCCGGTTCATGGGCGCCGTCCGCCCCTCATCCACGGGAGACCTGTGATGACGCTGCCCTCGAAGTTCTCCTGCTGGTTGCATGGTCCTGGAGGTGGGAGATCGACCTCCGCTCGCTGGTGTGGCTCGCCGCCCTGGTCTGGGGTTGCGTGAGCACGATCGCCCTGGCCCGGTTCCTGGGTCGCTACATCGCCTATCGGTGGGGGTGACCCGAGTACGCCATCGGGTTATTCTCGACGTAGCGGTTTTGGCTTTGCTTGGTCGCAGGTCACACCGCGAGGGCCGGGGGTCACCCCCGGCCCTTCTTCATGCGCACGATCCGGGCTGGGGAGGCTCCCCGGCCCCGTTCGGTCGTAGCGCTTAATGAACGCCCGGTTCGGGGCGGATCCGCACCCACCCCCGGGCCTGGCCCATCCACAGCTCGGCACGGAACACCCGAGGTGGAAGCTCCACCCGCAGGGCCGCCTCATAAGCGCTCCGGTAGTCGGGGAACACCCCGTCGGGCACGGTGAGCGGGAGCATCATCGGGCCGTCGTACATCTCGAACCCCAGCGGTGCGGCCCGGATGAGGTAGTGGCCCCTGCGGTGGGCGGCGGCAACGGCATCGGCTTGGTCGTGTTCGGTCTTGAGCAGGTCGTGGACGAACTCCGCCAACGGCTCGGTGTTCTCCTGGTCCCACGGCAGGCGGCATCCGGCGGTGAACTCGGCCATGGTCCGGCGCGCGGACGGATCCTCGGGCTCGAACACCGTGGCTCCTGAGCCGTCTTGCAGGAGGTATCCGAGCAGGGTGGGCCCGTCGTGGAGGCGGGCGCGCCAGGCGGGGCCGTCGACCAAGGTGGTGAGGTCCTCCACCTGGGTGATGCGCACACCGGCACGGGGGACGCCCATGCCGGTGTGCGGCAGGCCGATCATCCGCCCTCCCTGGTGGTGGGCCGGTCGTGGACGACCTCCCACATGGTGCCGGTCCACAGCTCCATCCGCACCGCCCCTTCGGGAAGCGGCTGCGTACGCAAAACCCGGGCCGCCGCCTCGAAGTCGGGGTAGGGAACGGCGAGGTCGACCAGCTCGGCGCTCTGCGGGAGCCGGTCACTGTTCAGGATCCGCACCAGGTAGCACCGCTTGGTGTGGGCCTCGCGCGCCGCCCGGGACCAGTCGTGTTCGGCAATGAGGTGGTCGAGCACGTCGGCGTCGCTCAACGCCGGGTCGGTGAAGATCTTCGTCTGCTCGATGAACGACCACACCATGAACGCGCCCCGGCGGTCGACGGCGACGAACCGGGTGTCCCCACCGGTGTTGACGGCGTAGCCGAGCAGGGTGCGGCCTTCGTGGACGGGGGCGATCTGGAGGGCATCGCAGCCCTGCCCGGTCTGGTGGACGGCCAGGACGTGCACGGTGGTGGTGGGGACGCGGATACCGGTGTGCGGCAAGGCGATCATCAGGTGTCCTTCTTTCGGGTGGGGTGGGTGAGGGTGTCCAGGGCGGCGAACAGGCGGCGGGCCTTACGGACCTCGCGGGCCAGGTGCAACGCCTCGTCGCGTTGGGCGTGGGCGCGGGTGATGACGTCGTCGGTGAGGGTGTCGCCGACGGTGAGCAGCACCCGCGGGCCGAGCCCCCACAACACGCTGTTGACGGCGGCGCAGGCGATCGCCAGCGGGTCGATGTCGGCGCCCACCCACAGCACGCGGGTCGGGTCGTGGCCGTGGTCGCGCAGGGCCTGTGCGGCGGCGCGCCACAGCCCGCCGGTGCCGATCGCGGGTTCGTGGACGCTCGGCACCGGACCGGGCTCGGCCAGGGTCAGGTGGGCGAGCAGGTCGGCGATGTGGGTGGGGGTGTAGAACGCCCCGTGTGCGGCCTTGGCGGTGCGGCTCTTCATGACGGTGAGCAGCACCCCGAACACGTCCACGTCGTAGCGGCGATCGGCCTCGCCGGTCAGGTCGAACAGCCCCGCGGTGAGGGCGGCCCGCACCGCCTCGTGGGCGCCCTGCTGGGCCTGTTCGGGAACGGGGGTGTCGCCGTGCCAGACGTTCATCAGCGGGAACACCGGTGTGGCGAGGTCGGGGCGGGCGTTGACGAACAACCGCCACTGCTCGGCCACGATCCCGAGCACGGTTTCCCGGTCGGCGCGGGTCAAGGCGCGGACCAGTATGAGGCGGTCGGGTGCGGGCACGGTGAGCAGGGACAGGGCGGCGACGGTTGAGAGGGGGATGTCCAGGTGGCCGGTGCCGTGGGCACGATGCCAGGCGGCATCGACAGCGTCGGCGATGCGGTGGGCCAGGACATTGGGGTCATGGGTGGCCATGGGAGGTGACCTCCGAAAAGACGGGGGCCGCCCCTGCTCGGGGGCGGCCCCCGGGGGTGTGGGTGGATCAGAGGGTGAGGTCCTCGGGGATCTCGCCGGTGATGGCGCGGACCTCCGCGGCCTGCCAGTCGGGGGCGTTATCGCGCTGCCAGGGCACGAGGGCGATGA
This sequence comes from Nocardiopsis synnemataformans DSM 44143, assembly GCA_000340945.1. GTDB lineage: Bacteria > Actinomycetota > Actinomycetes > Streptosporangiales > Streptosporangiaceae > Nocardiopsis > Nocardiopsis synnemataformans. The sequence goes on from ANAW01000227.1 coordinate 46,235, forward strand.
GCCGATGCACCCCGAAGGGCCGGGAGGAGAACACCCGCAGAGCCTGCGGGGTGATCACGTAGGCCCACTCGATGAACTCCGGGCCGCAGTCGGTGTCGGGGTCCGGGCAGCGGCAGGTGAGCGTCTGCTCGGCCTCGTCGGTGGCCTCGTTGTGCTGGCCGTGGCAGTAGCACTCTGGGAAGCGGCCCCAGACGTCCGACATCACGCCCTCGTATCCGACCCGGGCGAACTCCTCCTGATCGACCGGCCAGGGAAAGTAGAGGGCGATGAGGTTGGCCCACCCGGCCGGGTGGTCATCGATCAGCACCCGGGCCATGGCCTCGTGGTCACCGTCGAACGTGCGGTGGTAGAGGTGCAACAGTTCGTGACCGAGCTGGGCGGGGCGGGAATCGAAGTGGTGGTAGCGCCCCCGCCATCCGGTGTCGGTGGGGACGGCGATGGCTCCGCGCGTGCTCACTTCTCCCCCTCCCCCCGGGACAGCCGCTCGGCGAGGTCGGCCGCGGCGTTGAGCTGGGCCGCCAACTCACGGGCGGTACCGGGCGGCAGCGGGATCAAGTGCGCGAGCTGGCCCACGGGGCACAGCCACACCATCACCTGGTGGGTGCCGGGCTGCACGGATGCGCCCGCGATGGGCGCGGGTGCGCTGGACATGCCGTGTCTCTCCTTGTCTGCGATGCGATTGTGTGGGGGTGGGGGTCGGGTGCTGACCTGCGCCTACAGGTCAGCCCCGCCCCCGCGGTGGGAGATCTCCCACCGCGGGACCCAGGGGTGCGGGCGGTCAGAGGGTCAGGTCCTCGGGGATCTCACCGGTGACGGCCCGACTTTCGGCTTCCTGCCAGTCGGGGGCGCTGTCGCGTTCCCACGGCACGACGGCGATGAGCCCGTGCGCCCCGAAGGGCCGGGCAGAGAACACCTGCAAGGCGTCCGGGGTGATCACGTAGGCCCACTCGATGGACTCCGGGCCGCATCCGGTGGTGTCATCGGGGCAGCGGCAGGTGAGCGTCCGCTCGTCCTCGTCGCGCTCGCCGTGGCAGTAGCACGCCGGGTACAGGCCCTGCTCGTCCGACATCACGCCCCGGTATCCGGCCCGGGTGAACGCCTCCCGGTCGAACGGCCAGGGGAAGTAGGTGGCGATGACGGTGGACCACCCGGCCGGGTGGTCGCCGATCAACACCGTGGTCATGGCCTCGTGGTCACCGTCGAAGGTGTCGTGGTAGAGCTGGAACAGCTCCCGGCCGAGTCGGGTGGGGTAGGAGTCGCCGTGGTGGTAGCGCCCCCGCCAGTTGCCGTTGGTGGTGGGTCGGGCGATGGCTCCGCGCGTGCTCACGACTCCTCCCCCCACGTCAGCCGGTCGGCGGTGTCGGACCGGACGGGCGCGCCCACGGTGGGCGCGGTTACGCTGGACATGCCGTATCTCTCCGTTTCTGCGATGCGATTGCATGGGTGTGGGTGGTGCGGTAGGGGGCTGACCTGCGCCTACAGGTCAGCCCCGCCCCTGTGTCGCGGGAGATCTCCCACGGTGGAGCCGCACCGGCGCTACTCGTTGGTGGTGTCGGCGGGCCTGCGGATTTCGACCCACCCCAGTTCGGGACCCATCCACAGGTCGGCGCGCACCGCCCCTTCGGGCAGCTTCAGGCGGACGGTGGCCTTCAGCGCGGGGGCGTAGTCGGGCGGCGTGATGCCGCGGGACAGCGAGAACTCGTAGTGGCCGGGCATGCCGTGCTCGTCGGCGTAGCGGACCACGTAGCGGCCCTTCTTCTCGGCCTTGGCGATGTCGCGCGCCCACTCGTACTCTTCGGTCAGGGTCTCCATGACGTTCTCGGTGTCCATGGGCGCACCGTCGCGGTCGCGGCAGGCGGCCACGAACGCGGCCGTCCGGCGCTGCGCGGCGTCGGTGGTGGCGTTGAAGTCGGTGGGCCCGCCGCGGCCGCTGTTGGAGACGGTGCCGAGCTTGGTCTTCCCGGCTCGCACCACCGCCGACCAGGCGATCCCGGTCCCGAGGTCGACTTCCTTCAGGCTGGTAACCCGGATGCGGGTGTCGGGCACCTGCATCCCGGTGTGAGGCAGCGTGAACATGTGGTTTTCCTTTCTCCTCTTCCTTTTTCTGGTGGTGGCCCTGCCGTGTCCGGCCGTGGTCACCGGGCGGCGAACGGTGAACCGTTCACGTGTTCGCCGCCCGGATCGCACAGTCGGGGATGGGGCCGGTGGGGTCAGGTCCGGGGCCGGATCGGCATGATCAGGTGCCGGTAACCGGCGGTGTCCGGGGTGGCACCGCCGTCCGTGACGACCACCGGCTTGGTCGGTGCGGTCAGGTGCACGGTGGCGGTGCGACCGGTGAAGGACGCCAACGCGTCGGACAGGTAGCGGGGGTGGAACCGCAGCCGCACCGGCTCACCGGCGAGGCCGGTGGTGGTGGCGTCCAGGTCCGGGGCTACCGCGCCGGACAGGTCCGGACCGATGGACACCGCACCGTCGGCGATGGTGACCGCGATGGGGGTGGCCGTCTCCTTCTTGGCGGTGAGGATCGCCCGAGCCCGGTCGGTGGCACGGGCCAGGGACCCCCGATCGACGGTGACGGTCACCGGGGCGCGGTCGGGCACCAGGTCCGCCATGTTCTTGGGGTATTCGCTCTCGCTGTAGCCGCGGGTGAGCACCCGCACCGGCCCGCAGGTCAGCCCGCACAGGTCGTCCCCGAGAGCGAGGGTGAGGGTGTCGCCGGTCAGGTATCGGCGGAGCCTGTCCAAGAGGCGAGCGTTGACCAACACCGCCTCGTCGCTGTAGGCGTCCACGCCGGGGGCGGGGGTGGCGGTCAGGGTCGCCCATGCGATCCGGTAGCGGTCGGTGGCGATCATGTCGATCCGCTTGCCCCGGTCGCAGGTGATGCGGACGTTCTCCAGGGTCGGGAAGCACCATTCGGGGCTGGCCGCGGCGGGGGTGACCCTGGACAGTTCGGCGACGAACCCGGTGGTGCCCAGGGTGGCGGTGTCGGGGGGCGGGGCGGGCAGCGTCGGGAAGTCGTCAGGGTCGTGGGCTTCGATGGGCAGCGTGTACCCGTCCACTTCCAACGTGGCGTCACCGGTGCTGGTGACGGTGACCGGCGACAGGCCAGCGCGCTTCTTGGGGGTGCCCTTGGCGGTGGCGGCCAGCACTCCGGACAGGTCGGCGTGGGTGAGCAGCGCCCGACCGGGGGTGGTGACCACGTCGGGCACGGTGACGGTGATCGCGGTGCTGTAGTCGAACCCGGTCGCGGTGAGGGTGCCGTCGGTGTCGCCGGTGAGCAGGACGCCGGACAGGGCGGGCACCCGCGGGCGGGCGGGCACCGCGACGGCGACCGTGGACAGGGCGTCGGCCAGCGTCGCGCGGGTGGTGGTGAACGCCAGCCCGGTACGGGTGGCGAGGGTTTCGGCGGTCATGGAAAGGGGCTCCGTTCCAGTTCAGTTGTCGGTGTGGTGGACGGTGGTGTGTCCGGCGTGCATCTGCCAGCCGGACGCGAACTCGGGCGCAAGCGCGACGACCAGCCAGCTGGCGACGGTGTCGGTCGCTCTGGCGGCGTCGGCGGTCAGGCAGGTCACGATGACCAACAGCGGGTCGGCGGCCACCACGTCGAAATCCAGCACCTGTAGCGCGTCGGAGGGTTCGGCATGGGCGAGCCGCAGGGTGAACAGGTCCGCGGCCACGTCGAGGGATGCATGCTCGGGTGGGGTGGCGAAGATTTCGAAGCTGAGTAACGCCATGGCAGGCGCCTCCCGGGGGCGAGGTGGGGCCGGACACGGATCCGGCCCCACCCGGGGCGGTCAGGCGGGGGCGGTGTCCGGGGCGGGCATCGCGACGGTGGCGGACAGGGCGTCGGCGATGGCGTCGGCGACGGTGAGCACCCTTTCCGCGGTGGTGCGGGCGGTGTCGGCGTCCTTGGCCCATCCGGCGACGTAGGGCACCGAATAGGGCAGGCTGTCCAGCCCAACCAGCGAACACACCAGGCAGGCCACCGATTCGGCTTCGATCTCGCCGACCTTCCGAGGGACGTCCCGGGTGTCGTGCTCGCACCAGATGTGCGCCAGTTCGTGAATCAGGGTCTTGACCGCGTGCGCGTCCGGGAGGGTGTCCGACACCCGCACGGTGCGGGTGTCGAACCGCACCCACCCGTTCGCGGGGGCGGTGGTGTCGCGTTCGATCGTGTAGCCGCGGCCGGTGATCTGGTCGGCGATGGCATCCCACAGCCGCGCCGGGGCCGCACCGTCCAACAGGCGGGGCCCGTGGGTGTCCTCGGGCAGCGGAGGCCCGTCGGTCTGGGAGATGTCGAACACCGACACGACCGTGAAACCGCGCACCCGGTAGCGGGGGGCGCCGCCCGGGTTCGTGAGCGGGGTGTCGTCCTCGTCGCGCTCCCGGTAGCGCAACGGGGCGAGGATCCTGATTCCCCGCTCACCCTTGCGGACGTGGCGTCCGGCCGCACGCCAGTCGTTGTAGGACCGCACGTCGGTGGCGTCCTCGCGCTGGGCAAGGATCATGAGCAGGTTCCCGAGCGAGTAGCGGCGCAGCCACGCGCGGCGGGTGATCATCTGCTGCCACCCGTCGGCGGTGGTGAGCTTTTCGACGGCGTCGGACAGGGTGTCATACGCCGCTTGCAGGCGTTCCTGTCGCTGTTCGGGGGTGAGCTGTCGGCGTCGGTTTTTCTTTCTAGGAGCCATCACGGGTCCAATCGGAGAAACAGAATCGGGAATCCGGTCGGTGGACACAACCCGCAGTGGTTACGGGCTCTGTTCACCCCCGGGGGTGGGGCGCCGCCGGTGGCGGCGCCCCGGGGTTTCAATCGGCGCGGTAGGCGGACAGGTCCGCGATTTCCTCGCCGTCCTCTCCGTACAGAACCGAAGCCAGGTATTCGGCGTTCTTCTCGCACCACAACCGCTGTTCAGGCGTGTAGTCGGCAAAGTATTCGTCGTCGGTGTCACCGGGGCGCAGGGTCAGAAATCCCATGAGGTGGCGCGCTGCCTCGTTTTCGGTCGCGTAGGCAGGTCCGCGGATGTCGTCACCGGAGAAGATCAGTGTTTCTCCGCAGTACAGCGCGTATCGCCAGCGCTGGCCGTCCCACGGGGTGTATTCCAACTGTTCCACGGTCAGGGTGTGGGGGGTGTCGGTGAACCCCTCGAAACGGAACGCCACCATTTCAGGTCTCCGGGGTGTCGGGGGTGTCGTCTTGGTAGATTGCGAGGATGTCCACGTGGTCGACACCGTGGACAGCACGGGTGTACCGGGTGAGGGTTTCGTGCATGAGCGCGACCAACCGCACGTGCCCCTCGCGCACGTTCGCGATGTGGGTGTGGTCGAATTCCCAGACGACGCCCAAACCCACGTGGATCATCTGTTCGGTCCGGACGATTTCGAGCGGGATTCCGGTGGTGTGGCGGACGTCCCGAGTCGCGAGAACCGCGGCGCGTTCGACGTCGGACACGAACCGCGCGAATTCCATCGACGTCATCATGTGCGGGATCTCGCGCACGACGAACGAAACATAGCAGCGCATGAAAAGTCACCTATTCCGGTGGTGTGAGGCGCCGGGGCACATTGCGCGCACCCCGGCGCGAACCTTGGGGGTCAGCAGCGTTCGATGTGGACGCCACCGCGCGGACCGAAGTACACGCGCCGGTCCGGGTAGGCGCCCCCGTCGGGGGTGGCGAACAGCAGAATTTCGCTGTTCTCGCTCACCGCCGGAGTGAAGACGCTTTCCGGGGCGCGGTTCACGAAGTCGAATTCCTGGCGCCAGAACGCGCCGTCACGGAATCGCTCGCGCAACGCGTCGCGCGCGGCGTTCAGGTTCGGGAACTTCTCGACGTCTTCGAACGGGTCGGACACGGCATATCCGTATCCGCCGTACCAGAGTCCATACCACACGGGAGTCTCCTCGGGGGGATTGGCTTTGCTTGGTCAATGGATATATACCCGAATTCTCTCGCACAAACACAATCGCCCGGCATTTATCGGCGCGCCGCCGGCAGCGAATTCACGCCCATAGAGAACAACGGAACCCCGAGAAAGGCAAAGGCAAAGGCAAAGGCATTGCATCATGCAATGCCATTGAATGGCGACAATTCGTGGTGAACAATAGGTCGATGGTGGCGCCATTTGACGAACAGGGAACGCGGGGGCAGCGACTCGGGTCCGCGTTGATTTTGAGGGAGGCTGCCTGCGGCACCTGTCGGGCATCCCACCGACCACCCCAGAGAACGCCCTGAGCTGGGGTTTTGTGTGCGCATGGGGGTGCCTGTCATACAGGCGCCGCGGGTGGCGCACCGATGGGCCGGACGGGCGGCACAGGGCGGGTGCTCACGCAGACCCGAGAAATCCCCTCCGCCCCACAGGGGGCGGAGGGGCCGGAGGTTTTTCACCCGAGTCGATCGGCGGCGTTTTCCGAACCCGAAGAAATAGCGTTCCGTACGCGTTCGGCGGATTTCTGGTCGCCTTTTTCAGCGTACCGTCGCTCTAATTCCAGGGCGGCTTCTGAGGCGTTCGAGTCGATCCTGAGGGCCCGGTTGAGCATGGAGATCGCCTGCCGGGGATCGACCTCTTTGGAATGGGTGGTCAAGGACCGGACCATTTCGGACCGGATACGTGTCCGGACTCCTTCGGCCCACAGATAGTCGGTGTCCTCGGCGAAATCGCCGTCGGCCATGGCGGCGGCGCTGGTGACCAGGACCGCGGCATCGGCGGTGTCCGCGGTGGTGGCCTCGGCCAGCAGGCCCTCGACACGCCACAGGTCGCAGACCACCAGATCCGGGTTGAGCCGGTAGAGGTCGCCGCCGTCGTGCACGATGACCGAGGTCGCCGCCTCTCCCAGGTCGGGGCGCAGGGCGGTGCGCACCGCGGTGCAGGCGTCGTGCCAGCGGCGGATGGCGCGGTGCGGGGCCTCCGCAGGCCACATGGCGTCCACGGCGGCCTCCATGCGCACCCCGGCCGGGTGGGCGGCCAGGTAGGCCAGTACCTCGGAGGCGGTGCGGCGGTGGGGGCGGACCTGGCGGCCGCGGACGGCCAGGGTGATGCGGCCCAGCACGGTCACCGACACCGCCCCGGCGGGCGTGGCGTCTGCCGGTGGAGGCCCTGATACGGGGTCCTCCTGCACCGGTTCGGGTGCGGGGTCCGGGTCCGTCGTGTCGGCGGTGTAGGGCGGGGTCTCGTGTGCGGGTGCGTGGTGGGTCGCCAGAGCCTGGTGCAGGGCGGTGCTGGTGGTGGTCGGCCAGCGGTGGCCCACCACGTGGTCAAGGGGCGGGTCGGCCGCGGTGATGGTGCCCGCGCTGTTCAGGGTCAGGGTCGGGCCGTCGGGGTGGGGCCAGGGTCCGAGCAGGACCGCGCTGAGCGGGGCTCCGCCGGTGTGGGTGAGCAGAGAAGTCACCTCGGAGGCCACAGTGGGATCGGTGTCGGCGACCAGGACGAACTGCGGACCTTCGGCGAGCGCGCTCTCCTGTTCTTCGGCGGTGTCGTGTTCGTCGGCGGCCCGGTGGCGGGCCAGCACCTGGAGGTGCAGCAGCGTCAACGCGTCTTCAACGTCCTCGGTGACCATCACCGGAGTGTCCTCGCCCAACTGTGGGAGGCGCCCAGTGCCGCCGAGCAGGCTGCGCAGATCGGCCTCGGGGACGACCACAGTCAGCGCGTCCTCAGCGTGGTCCAGGGCGCGGGCCAAGAGGCTGCGGGCGGCGCCGATGGCACCGGGGCCGGTGATGCCGACGCCCGGGACCCCGGCCAGGTCGATCATGGCCAACTCGGGGCCATCGCCACCGTCCGGAGGAGTCGCATCCTCGCCAGGGACCGCGGCTTCCTCCACAGGTTCCCGTCCTGCGGGTGCGCTCTGGTGGTGGTCGTCGGCCTCCGGCTCCCCCGGCTCCTCCAGCTCTCCGGCAGGGGCGGGTGGGCGGTGTCGGTGGCGTTCGACCACCATCCCGCCCACCATGCCCGCGGTGCCGGCGGCCAGGGCCAGTACCAGCCCGCCCGGCAACGCCAGCCCCACCCCCGGGGCCACTTCCTCCGCAGTGCTCTCGTCCCCTGTTGGAGGTTCGGCGGCGGGCGGGGGTTCGGGGCGAGGCGGAGTGACGACGACGTTGTAGGTGATCTCCACCCGGCGTTGCTCGGCATCGTCGTCGGTGTCGAGCAGATGTCGGGCCCCTTCGCCGTGGACCTCGATCACCGCATCCTCGCCCAAGTGCGTACGCAGCACGTCCGCAACCGCACTCGCGCGACGCTCGGACAGGTGGAGGTTGTAGTCGGGGTCGCCTGCGGCGTCGGTGTGCCCGGTCACCACAACGGGCAACTCGGGGGCGCCGTGCTCGTCGATAAGGACCGCGGTGTCGGCGAGATCCTGTTCCATCGCCTCGGTCAGGGTCGCCGAGTCGTACCCGAACGCGTCGACCACCCGGGAGCGTTCCACCACGAACGGCTCCGCAACCGCCTGTTCTGAAGTCTCGTCCTCCTGCTCATCGACCTCCTCCTTCGGCAGCTCGGCGGCGACCGCTGCGGCAGGGGCGACGGCGTTCGCGGCGGGCGGCGAGAGCGCGAGACCGCCCAGGGTGGTGGCCGCGAGCAGTTGGAGGGGGCGCAACGGTCCCAGCTGAAGGGAGGAGCGGTGGCCAAGGCGGGTCAGGAGTTCGGCGGCCACCACCAGCAGATAGAGCGCCCACACCGTCCACAGCACGAGGATGAGTACCGCGGTGCCGACCCCGGGAGGGAGACGTGCGCTGCGCAGGTGGACCTCCCAAGTGAGCGGGGAGAGATCGATCACCGGCCAGGTGAGGGTGGTGGCGAGCCAGGGCAACCCGGCCAGCAGGACCAGGGTGGTGGCCAGGGCGGCGAACCTGCGAACGGTGTCCATGGCGGGTCCTCACGGGGAGGGGAGGTCGTCGTCGGTCAGGGGTGTGGCTGTAGCGGTGGCGCCCACCGGGTGGGTGCCGATGGGGAAGAGCACGAACGTGAAGTCGGTCGTGGTGGTGACGGTGACGGTGTCGCCGTCCACGGTGACCGCGCCCTCGGTACCGGTATCGGCGAGGTAGGCCCGGGCGGCCGCGGCCGCCGCCTCAGGATCCAGGGAGATGCTCCCGTCGGCCCGGTAGGTGGCCAGGTCGACCTCCTGAGCACCCACCCGGGCCGCCTCCTGGGCCAGATGGAACGACCTGTTCTTCTGAGCCAGGGCCAAGCCGGTGTCGATGGCCAACGCCAGGAAGAGCAGCAGCGCCAGGGCACCGATCAGGAGAAACGCGGTGGCCGTCCCGCGATCCTCTGCTGCCTTGGGGTGAAGGTTCATGGTGCGCCCCGGTAGCGGTCGACGACGGCGGTACCACTGCCGGTCACCGGCAGAGTAAGGCCGAAGATCACGGTGAGGTCGACCTGGCAGGTGACCGTGGCCTCCACCACGGCCCCGGGTCCCAAGCCGTGCAGGTCGGCGGCCATCTCGTGGGTGGAACAGGTGGTGGTGTTCTGGGTGGCCACGTCGGCGGCAGCGATAGAGGCGGCCGCCTGGGCGTCGGGCACGGTGCGCTCCAGGGTGGCGGCGCGGGCGGCAGCGTGGGCGGCCGAGTCGGCGACCATGGCGGCGGAGATGAGATGGTGGGCCGCCAACCCCGCCAGAGCCAGGAACACCAGAAGTGGGGTGGCCAGGGTGACCTCGACCGCGGCCGAACCCTCGTCGCGCCGGGAGATACGGGTGCGGGTGTTCATGGCGCGGGGCGTTCCACGGGGGCGGACACGGTGTGCTCCACCGGCCACTCCAGGCCGGGGAGGAACGTGGGCACAGCAGCGGTGATCTGCACGGTGGCGGTGGCCTCGGTGCGTTCCACGCTGATGTCCAGGTCCTGGAGCAGGTCGCCCTGGAGCTGGGCGGCGGCCTGCTCCGCACCGGCGCGCCCATCGTCCTCGGTGGCTTCCCAGGCGCGGGCGGCGGCCAGCCCGTGGTGGGCGATGGACTGGGCGACGTGGGAGGCGTAGGCGTACAGCGCGACCTGCACCACCGCCCCCAGCAGCACAAGCATGAGCGGGGTGGCCAGAGCCACCTCGGCATAGCCGTCGTCACGATCGCGCCGGGTCCGGGTGCTCATTGCGACCCCGGCAGCATGGCCACGATGGCGTTGGCGGTGTTCTCCAGGCCGTTGGCGATGATCCCCAAAACGATGATCAGGGCCGCCACGACCAAGGCGACGCCCACCGGGTACTCGGTGAGGAACGATCCCCGGTCCTCGCGCGGGTCGGCGTGGGTGGGGGTGAGGAGGCGGTGCAGGGCCTGGCGGAGACGGCGGCGGACGAGGAGTTCCTTGTGGGTGTGCATGGGCGCCTCGGTGGGGGTCTACAAGGTGGTCATGATCAACGACACGGCCGGGTAGCCGATCAGCAGCAGGAATCCGCCGAACAGCACCGCCACCGGCAGGCTCATGCGTTCGGTGGCGGCGTGGGCGTCGGCTTCCAGCTCGGCCAGGTGGTGCGTACGCAAGGACGCGGCTTTGGCGGACAGGCTGGTCCGGACCCGGGCACCGTCGGTCCCGGCCAGGCGCAGGGACGCGGCCAGCTCGGCGGCGGCGGGGACGTCGTAGCGGTCCCCGAGCTGGTCCAGGGCGGTCCACGGGGGGTCGTGGCGGATGGCGGCGGCGGTCAGTTCGGCGCGCAGACGGCGCATGGCCCAGGAGTCGCTGGCGTGGGTGGCGTCTGTGAGCGCCCCGGTGACCCCGGCCCCGCCGGCCAGACTGATGACGACCAGGTCGCAGACGGTGGTGATGGCGTGGCGCATCTGCTCGGAGCGCTGTCTCGCGTGGCGGTGCAACTCCGTGTCGGGGGCCGTCCACAACACCAGAGCGAACAGCAGCCAACCCAGCAGGGGCAGGGTGAGGGGGATGCCGATCAAAGCCAGTACCGGGCCCAGCACCACCGGCCCGGCGAGGGCCAGCATGGCCATGGTGGCTTTCTGGGCGAGGTAGTCCGGGGTGGTGCGGTCGCACATCCGCAGACGGTGGCGGGTGCGCGCCCCCGGCAGGCCGAGGGCGGCCAGCACCGGGACCCCGAGAGCACCGATCCCCGCCGGGGCGGGCACGAGTCCAGTAGGGGCGGGGGGCGGGTCGGCGAGGAGTTCGGCCAGGGAGGGACGGGCCAGACGGGGGGCGAGCACCCACCACAACGATGCGGCCACGGTGGCTCCGCCGATCCCGGCCAGCACGAAGGGGTTCATCTCGTCACCACTTCCTCGTCAGCAGCCACGTCGGGGGCCAGGAGGCGCGGCCCCAGATCCACGCGGGACATCCGCACCAGCCACACCAGCCCCGCCGCCCACAGCCCGCCGATCACGGCCAGGACGAGCTGGCCTGTGGGGGTGTCGTAGGGGGCGAAGAACTCCCGGTTCAACAGCAGGAGCACCGCGGCGAGGGCGAGGGTGGTGGCGGTGATGATGCGGGCGGAGGTGCGGGTGCGGGCCCGGGTGGCGGCCACCCGCACCAGCATTCCGGCCTGGTCGCGGGCCGCGGTGGCCAGGCTCGCCAGCAGCGGTCCCAGGTCGGCGGCCTGGCGGGTGGCGGCACTGGACAATGCGGCGACGGCCAGGTCCGCAGTGGGTACGTCCACCCGGTGGGCGAACTCGCGCAGTGCCTCCTCCGGCGGTGCCCCGTTCTGGAGTTGTTCGGCGAGGTGGGCGACGTCGGCGCGTACCGGGGCGGGGGCGGTGGGCACCGTGTGGATGATGGCCTGGTGCAGCCCGGACGCCCCTGCCATCAAATCCCGGATCTGCTCCACCCACCCGGCGACGGCGTCGATGCGCTCCACCTGCGCGGTGTGTGCCCGGTCCGGTCCCAGCGCGGCGGGCAGCCACCACACGGCCGCGGCCACCAGCACAATGGCGACCGGCCACCCGGTCACTCCCCACACCACCAGGCCCCCGGCCATCGCGCCGAGCAGCCGCAGCGCGTGTTCCCGGGTCACCACGACCCGCACTTCCCCCGGCCGGGGGCGCTCGGCCAGCCGACGGGCGGCCTCCAACACGAGCAGCCCGGCCCCGGCGCCCAGCAGGAGCCCGCCGACCGCGCCCCACACCAGCGGGTTCATCGGGCGGCCCTCCGGGAGCCGTTGACCGCACCCGCGACGACCAACCGCGCCACATCGAACCCCGCCTGCTGCAAAGCCGCAGCAGTGGTCGGACCCGGCGGCGCGCACCGGCCACCGAGGCTGTAGATCTCGTTGGAAACCACCTGGCGCCCGTCGGCGCCGACCACCTCACGGACGCTGGTGACCCTCCGTTCCCCCGCCGGGGTCGCCGACACGTGCACCACCAGATGCACCGCAGCCGCGACCAGCAACGACGTGGCCTCCAAGGGCAGGCCGTCAGCGAGCGCTGCGTACGCACCGAACTTGGTGAACGCGCCCTGGGAATCGGGAGCGTGCAACGTGGTCAGGGAGCCGTCGTTGCCCTGGGACATCGCGGTCAACAACGGTACGGTCTCACTGCCGCGGGTCTCGCCGACGATCACCCGGTCCGGGGACATCCGCAACGCCGCCCGCACCAGGTCGGCGACGGTGACCTCGCCCTGACCCTCGGTGTTGGCAGGGCGGGCGTGCAGAGCCACCGCATCCGGATGTGCGTCCACATCCCGCTCCAGTCCCAACTCGGGGACATCCTCGATGGTGACGATGCGCTCCTCGGGAGGAATCTCCGCCGCCAGCGCCCGGAGCAACGTCGTTTTGCCAGCACCGGTGCCTCCGGTAATCACGATGTTGCGCCGTGCGCGCACCGCCGCCCGCAGCAGATCCACCGACACCGGGTCCAGGGTTCCCAGGCGGCGGAGTTGGCCCAGGCCGGTGGTGCGGTACCGGTGGCGGCGAATCGACACCACCGGCAGGTGCGACACGTCCAGGATCGCGTTCAGCCGGGACCCGTCCGGCAGCACCATGTCCAGGATCGGGGCGGCCGGGTCGAAACGGCGTTCCCCTGCTGGGGAGTCGGCGGCGATCCGGCGCACCAGAGTCACCAGCTCCTCGGCGGTGTCGACGATCGGGGGGCGTTGTTCGCGGCGGCCGTCGGCGTAGCGCACCCACACATTCCGACCGGTGAGGTTGATGTTCTCGATGTCCTCCTCGGCCAGCAGCTCCTCCAGCGGGCCGAGCCCGCCCACCCGGGCCAGCACCTGCCGGGCGATCGTCTCCTCCACCACCCGGTCGGGCACCCGCTGCCCGGCGACCAGCGCCCGACTGGCCCGCTCATCGAGCACCTGCCGGATCACCCGCCGAGCCAACGCCCGGTACTCCTCCCCCGCAGCCGGTCCGCGATCGGTGTCGGAGGCCGCCGTGCTCAACCGCTTGGTGACCTCGGCAGCGACCTCGTGCACCTGCCGGGCAGTGTCCTCGGTCACGGTGTCTCCCCGAGGAACGTCGTCACCGCCGGATCCGGTGCGGATGCAGAAGCGGAGTGCACCTGTTCCGCGAGCAGGTGTCCCAGGTATCGGGCCTGGCGGATCAGCGGGCGCCGACGCAGGCGGCGACCCTGCTCACGGCGGCCGGTGAGCACCTCCGCCGCCACCACATCGCGCGGGAGCATCGCCCACACGGGCAGACCGACCGCTTCGGAAACCTCCCCGGCGGACCGGGACGGACCGACGACCACCGCACCGACCCGCGCGCACCGCTCCCTCAAGTCGTGGGAGGCGTCCTTGAGGCGTTTGAGATGCCCGACATCTCCCGAGGTCACCACAACGACGGCGTCGGCCCCTGCGAGCAGCTCCTGTGCCGAGGTCTCGGGGTACAACCGCCCCAGGTCCACCACCGTCACCCCCTCCCCTGCCAGGGCTTTGGGGTTGCGGGCCAGCAGATCCAGAGCAGCGCCCACCCGATCAGCGGTGGACGGGGCCACACACACCGGCAGCCCACCGGGCAGCACCTGGAAGAACCGGGAGAACTCCTCCGGCGGGGTGTCGTGGTCCTGGCCGCTGCGACTGGCCGCGGCCAGATCCACCACCCCCGGCCACAACGGCAGGTTCCACCAGGCGGCGATGTCACCTCCGGAGGCGTCGGCCTCCACCACCCGTACCGGGCTCTGGGTCGGCCACGTCCCGGCCAGCGCCAAGGCGAGCGTCGTTGTCCCGGGTGCGCCGGAAAGCGAGCACAGGGCGATGATCATCCCTCGCTCCCGGAGGGAGTGTGGACGAGGGCGATCTGCTCCTCAGCCGCCGCCCTGGCCAAAATCGTGGCGTGGGAGGCGTCGACCACCAGGTCGACCAGGGTCCCGTTACCGGTTTCAGCAGCGGTGAGCGTTTGCACTACGGCGGGATAGGAGATGTCCCCTTCGTCATCGCCGGTGATGACCACGACCACCTGCGACCCGGTGCGCACCGAGGACGGCACCCGCCCCGGACCGAGCTGCGCGCTGATGGCGACCTCGTTCGCCGCCAACTGCGAGCCATCGGCCCCCACGATCTCCTGCGACAGCAGCCCGCCCTCGGCTACCGGCAGGGCGAGCACGGAGCCCACCACCTGGGCCGGATCGGAGACCGTGGACAGCCCTTCGGCCCCGGCCAGCTCCACCACCCGCACGTCCTCCGGGGTGAGCACATGGCCTGCCGACAGATCCGAGGCCGCCACCAGTACCGGGGAACGCTGATCGACCTGGGCCAGCGCCACCACCCCTGTGGTGGCCCCGGCCGCCATCAACGCCAGCACCACCAGGGCGGACCGCCACCGGCGCGGGCGACCGGGAAGACGTAGAGGAGCTTCGGTATCACGGGGCCGAGTGTCGGTCGCGGTCTTCATGTGACCACCCCGGAGGACTCGACCACCCGCACCGAAACGGAGGAAGTGGTCACCAGATCCGGCAGGCTTCCGCCTTCACCGGAGGTACTGGACCACTCGATGGACCACGCCATGCTCGCGGCCACCTCACGGTCACCGCGGGAGGTGTAAGTGTGCCCGCAGTCAGGGGATTCCTCCGCAGGGTCGTGAACACGGGAGGTGTAGGCGGTTCCGGGGCCCTCGCACTCCACGGTGGTGCCGTCCCCCATATCCCAGGACAACGCACTCGGCGTGGCGGTGACCGTCACCGACCCGCCCGGGACCGACGCTGTGGCCGACTGCGCGTCCCAGTCGTCCACCCACAGCCACACCGGCACCCGCACCAGAATCGGAGCATCGGCACTGGGGGACATCGAGATTCCAGGGGTACCCAAACTCAGGGACGCCCGCGCCTCGTAGGCGAGGGCCTCGTAGTCGACCTGGGGTACGGCCTCTCCACCGACGGGACCGCCGCCCACGGTGGCACTGCACCAGGCCACGAGCCCATCAAGGCCACAGGCGGGTTCAGCCGATGCCTCACCGCCGGCCGAGGTACCGCCACCGGTACCCGACTCACCATTCGATCCGCCGCCACCTCCAGAACCGCCGCCTACACCGGACTCGGCGGACACATCGCAGCCCGGACCACCAGCACTTCCGCATTCTGCGCGGCCGATGAAGTCATCTGCCCAGGCAGGAGCAGAAGCGGCAATGAACAGGAGAAAAGCAAGAACGGGAGCGGATCGCCTCAGCATGATCCGATCTCCCATATGCGCAGGTCGACTACTTTCCAGACGAGCCCATCATGGGCGACTTGGGCATCCACTTTTCTCAATCCTCCGGAAGGCGAAGCCTCCTGCTCGCCGCCTTCATCGGACTCGATCCAGTCGGAACTGTCCATACAGTCGAGAAGGGTCACTTCATCATCCGAGGCATCGACCACTTGAGGCGAAAGCACCGGCTCCCCGGTGACCACGGCCTGGTCTTCGGCCGCACCCTCCAAGGTGCTTAGCATCAGGGCCAAAGCCTCACCTGAGGAGTACAGCTTCAGCTCCGGAGGGTCCGCGTCACCTTCATGAGAGGCTTCGATCACCACGCCCCACATGGCCTCATAAGCCTCAAGCGCGGCAGCTTCAGGCTCTTCTGAGGCAAAAGTCGGGGAAGGTGTCGGGGTCTCAGGTTCCGGCGGATCCCCACCGCCAGAGGCAGAACAGGCCGCTACCAAACAAGCGAACAGAACCCCCGCACCACCCACGACGTGCGTCTTCATGTCCACCTACAACCCCACTAGAACCTCACGTGGAGTGACGATGTTAATACCGGACTGCGCCCACTCCAAGACCCAAGGCACCCTCCAACCCCACAAGGCAAGGAAGATCTCACCACCAAGCCAGGGTCGAAAGTCCAAATTCGGTCACGGCAAAAGCGCTGGCACCAAGTACACAGGCAGATCGATGCACAGAATCGGCCTTCATCAACATGGCGAGGCCCAACTTTTCGCGAGTCCTAGAAGGTGTCTGAAAAGGGTCAGGGCGGCGCAGAATGGCAGGGGAGTCCTCCATTCCGGAGAAGCTGCGATGGCCGATCGACCCACCTATCCCACCGACCTGTCCGATGCCGATCTGAAGACGTCGTACCCCGTCTTGTCCAACCTTCGCGATCATGCCCTGCGCGACGGGAGAATGAGGCCATGGAACGACGGGTCGACTTCTCACGCGAGCGGTGGATGTTCTGTGGGCACTGCGATCATCGGTGGCGCGTCGATCTGGACTGGATCGACCGGTGGGAGCAGGCGGAGGAGACCTGCCCCGGCTGCGGCATGACCTGCGAGCACGAGGACCCGCCCCGGGTGACTGTCGACCCTGAAGACCCAGCGCTCGACGACTCCAATATCGCGCAGTTCTCCTGGTACCACACCAGCACGCAGCCGGACTGGCCGACGAGGGACTTCGACCCGGCAGCCGTTCTCACGCCCGAGACCCGCATGATGATGGGCGGCGACCAGCGGCCGAAGGCACTCCACGTCGGCACGTACGAGGCCGCGGTCCACAACATGCTGAGGCGGATGCGCGACCAAGCCGACCACGGCAGCCAGTTCCACCTCTACCGGGTGTACCTCAAGCCATCAGTTGTGGTGCGGGAGGATTGGCTCATCGACCCCAGCAACTTCGTCGGCGACGTCGTCCTCGACGAGGTCTGCCCTCCAGGCGTGGACATCGCCCGCTACCTCAATTACCACGAGGACCCTGGCGGGCTCTCCCTCGCCCTGGGGCGTGAAGCGATCGCTGGCGTCCAGCAGGTCGCGGTCCCGTTGCCCGATGCCTGGGACGGCAACTGGGTGTGTGAGGTCGTCGCGCCCCTCAAGAGTGCCTCTGACGCCCTCACCCCCGCAACCGGCAGGCTGAGGCGATCTATGCGGCCTACTTCGCCGCGAGCCGCGCTGGGCCGCAAGCTCGGCGCGGTTCTGGCTGACCGCCTGCCGGTCAACCTCCGGAACCAGTTCGCGTCGGCCGCAGCGTTCTCCGAGGGAGAGGATCCCGAGCGATGGGCGCGCCGGACGAGCGGCCTGTTCAGGCTAATCGAGAATCCGGCGCGGGTGCTTGCTGCTCTCAACCAGCAAGAGCATCGACAGGCGTAAGAGCCCATCTCATTTAGGTTCTCGGTAGCCTGCTCCTGTGTCGATGGTGGAACGGCTGGTGCCCGACGAGCTGTGGAAACTGTTCCAGCGGGTGGTGCCCCAGGCACCCACCCGACCTCAAGGTGGTGGGCGGCGCAGACACTGCGACCACCAGGTGCCAGCCGCGATCATCTTCGTGACCACGTCCGGTTGCACCTGGGCCCGGCTCCTGCCGGTGTTCGGCCTCTCCGGGCCCACCGCGCATCGGCGCTTCACCGAGTGGACCCGGACCCGGGTCTGGGCCAAGTTCCACCGGCTCGTGTTGGACGAGCTCTGTTCCCGCGGTGAGCTGGACTGGTCGCGGTGCGCGATCGACTGGGTGAAGATGCGGGCTCTCAAAGAAGGGACCTGACAGGCCCGAATCTTGTCGATCGGGGCAAGAATGGGTAACCGCCCGGCTGTCACTGCATTCCGGTCAGCCTTTCGGCGGCCGGGTGAGCTCGATGTCGGCGTCCACTTCAGGCAGCGGCACCTCCACCAAAAGGTCGTGCATGCTGGCGAACTCGTCCATGGTGTACGGGGCACCACGTATCAGCACCACGGGGATCGCTTCGTTGGTCTGGCCCATGAGGGCGTGTGCGGCTCCGGCCAGTTCGTCTACGCGGTTGAGGTCTCCCCAGCTCGGGTTGCCGTACAGGTCCATGGCATCGGGCGCCGCTTTCTCGACGGCCGCGATCCCGGCCAGGCCGATCGCCTGGCCCTCGGAGCCTTCCCGCCATCGGTTGCCGAGGCTGTCGGAGATGATGACCGCCACGGTGGTGCCGGTGAGGTCGCGGATGCGGTCGCGGATGGTCCGTGCCGAGGCGTCGGGGTCGACGGGGAGCAGGCAGGCCCACCCCTCCTCGTACACCCCGCTGTTGGACAGGTCGACTCCAGCGGCGGTGTCGTACATGCCACGGTTGTCGACGGTGACGACGTGGCGTCCGATGATCTCCACGACCGCCTTCGACTCGTCCAGGTACAGCTGGCACAACCGGGCGTCGCGCCCGGTCAGCTCCGCCAGGCGTTCGGCGCGGGGGGTCGGGGTGACGGTGTTCAGCCGCACGACCCGGTCCTCGACCTTGGAAACGATCTTCTGGGCGACGACGATGACGTCGCCCTCGTGGAGACGGTGTCCATCGGCGTTGACGGCGTCGACGATGATCTGCCCGAGGTCGTCTCCCACGGTGATGCGGGGGATGCCGGGAAGGGCGCGCAGGGTCATGTCCCAGTTGCTCATGGTGTTCACTATTCCGAGTTAGCAGCCGATGGTGCAGGAGTTTTGGCAGACCGGTCGGGTGGGCGTTCGATGGCGGCGGGGCGCAGTTGACTGCTCAGGCCGCCGTCGAGGGTGAGTGTGTGCCCGCAGGCGCCGTCGAAGGCTGGGGAGGCGAAGGCATCCAGCGCTTCCACCAGTTCGGCGAGGTGCATGTAGGTGCCGCGGGGAACCAGGGCGATGAGGTCGTCGGCTCGTTCTCCGTCGGCTGCGGTGCTCGCCGATTCGGCCAAGGGACCGACGGCGACGGCACGAGGACAGAGCCGCGCACCGTGTTCGAGAGTGAAGGAGCGGACGAGCGACTCCACTCCGGCCTTGGCGGCGTCGTAAGCCGGTTGGTAGCGGTGGGCCCGGGTCGCACCGACGGAGGACAGGACCACCGCAGAGGCCTTCAGGTCTCGCTCCTCCAGCACCATCACCAGGGCACGTAAAGCGACGTACGCGGCGGTGAGGTTGTCGTGGACCAGAGCAGAGAACGCCGCTGGTGAGGTGTGGGCGATGGGGATGCGCGGGCCCAGGTGGGCGGCGGTGTGGAACAGCTCCACCCGGCCGGTCATCGGGGTGAGGCGTTCACGGAGCAGCATGGCGAACTCCTCCGAGGCCACGTCCACCTCGACGACGCCGGGAGCTGGACGGCGGTCCACCGCCAGCACCGGACCGCGGGCGCGCAGGTGCGTGGTCAGGGAGCCGCCGATCTGCCCCGCGGCTCCGGTGACCACCCGCAGCACGGTCCGCCGATTCACCACGCCTCCCGGGTGAGCTCTGCGGCGTACCAGGCAGGACCGAAGGTCTGGGTGCGGGTAACGGTGAGCCGGGCCTCGGCGGCGAGGGTGCGCAGGGTGTCCGGGTCGATCCAGGTCCAGTCGAACCAGTCCCCCACCGTGTTCTTGTAGCGCAGGCGCAGGCGCACATCGCCGGGGTAGCGTCCCTGGGCCAGGGCGTTGTCCACCCAGGCGCGGTGGGCGTGGGCGGTGGTCTTCCAGTTCACGCTGGAGGTGATGATCGTGCCACCGGGCGCGAGCCAGGAGGCCAGCCGTTCCAGGAACAGGGGAACGTCGTCCTTGGTCTCGGCGATGCCGAGCCCGCCGCCGAGGGCGATGACGGAGTCCACCGGGTGGATCGGCGTGTAGGTGTGGGCGTCGGCGAGCTGTGCCTCGACTCCACGCTCGTGGGCCAGCTCGACGGCCGGAGGGCAGGTGTCGATGCCGCGGGCACCGATCCCGCGTTCGGTGAGGATGGCCAGGTGGCGCCCGGTGGAGCAGCCGATGTCCAGGGCGGTGCCAGGCCGGACCCAGGCCAGCGCGGCCAGGTCTCCCGGAGGGCGAGCGCCGGGCTGGTCCATCCACCACGCCAGGTCCGTGGTGCTGGTGTGCCCGTCGGTGCGTTCCACCAGCAGCGGGGCCGAGAACAGGTCCCGGTCGGTGAAGGCCAGGGCCATCGGATCTTCGGTCAGGGCCTCGGTCATGAGTGCGTTTCCCTTCGCGTGGTCGCCCAGTGGGCGGGGACCTGGAGGTAGGTGTCATCGGCGCTGGCGTGGCCGGTGACGGTGAGGGTGCGGGAGGGCGGGGACATCGGGGTCAGGGCTCGCAGGTCGGCGGCGTTGGCGGCTTTGAGTGCGAGGGTGCTCTGGGGGCGCTGGGTGCAGGCCAGGCCCATCACCGCGAGGTGCAGGGCGTCGAACGCGGTGAGGTGGCCGCGGACGCGATGGGAGCGGGGGCCGACAGCTCGGTGCAGGTCGACCAGGGTCAGGGTCTCCAAGGCGTGGTTCAGGAGTTCGGGTAGCCGGTCCAGGTCGCTGAGGAACACGGTGTCGCCGCCGTGTTCGTGTGCGGTGGCGGTGTAGAGGTCGCGGACGGCGGCAGGATCGTGTCCGGTGTAGACCAGGGGCGGGGTGAGGTCGTCGATGACCAGGGTGATGGGCCCGGCCAGGGCCGCGCAGGTGATGAGGGTGCGGGTCTGCTGCGACAGCGCGGGGGCTCCGAAGAGGGGCACCGTCACGGGGTCGCCCAGGGCGTGAGTGCGGCTGTGCAGGCGGGTCGGTTCCTGCTGGGGCGGGGCGGTGCGCTGGCCGACCAGTCCGGTCGTAAGGAGCCGGTGCCACAGTGGCCCCAACCTCGTGCCGATCGACTCGGTGTGCACGCCCCCGTCGCAGGTGTCGGTCAACTCCAGGGTGAGGGCGCTCGCCCATAGGGCGTCAGTGCCCGCCGGAGGTCGCTTGGCGCCGGGCGGTGGTGGTGCGAAGGGATTGCGGGGGTCGTGCAGACGGGCCCAAGGCGCGTGCAGACGCAGGGAACGGAGCTGTTCTCCGGCGGCCAGCCCGTCGCTCAGAACGACGTGGGTGGTGTGGGCGGTGTCGGCTGCCGCGGTGACCAGGAGGCCGGGTTGATCGATGGTGCGGCGGTTCATGGGTGATCCGCACGTTCTACCCACCAGGTCGGCGGGGTGTGTGGTAGTGGCGTCTCCGCCGGCGCGCACATCGAACCCGTGGTCGGCGAAAGCCGCAGCGATCAGCTTGACCCGCTCGGCGGCCTGCGCAGAGGGGCCTCGCCGGGCGGCCGGTACCGACACCAGCAGCACGTGGGTGCCCAAGCGTGCGGCCTCGCAAGCGGAGTCCACGAGCTGGTGGAACGCAGTCGGGTTGAGCTGGGGCTTGGCCGTGTACAGCAGGGGGAAGAGCAGGGGTTCCCGCACCGCGGCCGAGCGTTCGTCCCAGGTGGGATCCCACCTGCGGCGGGTGGTGGTGCGCAGATCGGCCAACGGTGTGTGCGCGGGTGCGGTGGGGTCGAGCCAGGCGAACACCTGCGTCAGGTGGTCGGGGAGCATCACAGGTACCCCTTCCAGCGAGGGGAGATCTGGAACTCGCCCAGCGCCTGCTCCGTGCATTCGAGTAGCGTCTGGGATTGCTCCAACAGGCGACGGCACCAGACCGGATCAGTGACCCTGTCCAGGGCGTTGCGCATCCGGTGTTCGGCTTCGGCCAATCGCGACTTCTGGTCGGCCTCCCACCAGGTGCGATCCGGGTCGGCGGGGTCGGTGGAGATCGCCGAGTAGAACCCCGGTAGACCGAGCCAGCCGATGTGGATCACACCGACCGAGACCTCCGCGTCCAAGTGGCGCAGGGCCTGGACGAGCACCGGCGCGAAGAGATGCGCGGAGTCGAGTTCCTCAGCGGACTGCACCGCCACCAGCACGTCCACGTCCGAGGCCGCGCAGGGCGGCTTGACGGACAGCGGAGACTGGCTGCCTTCTACGAACACTCGCAATCCCGTTGCAGCCGAGGCGGTGTGGAGCAGGTCCGCCTCGCGGACCCCAACCACCCGGGGCGCCGGGGCGACCCGGGTCGGGTAGAGGAAGGGACCCACCTGGCGGACCCGGTAGGTGCTCGGGTCGGACAGCAGTGTGGCGTCGAAGGCCGTGAAGTCTGCCGGCACCATGCGTTCCGGGGTGGTAGTGAAGCCGGTCTCCGCCGCTCGTGCGAGCGCCACCCGCAGCTCCTCCTCCCTGCTGGAGCGGGTGGAGAGCGGTGGGAAGTGGGGGGCGACGAGATCGGCGTGCTCCACCGCCGTGTCCCCGACCCGTTCCCGGTCGGGAAGGAAGGCGTTCACGCAGACGTAGGTGACGCCGCTCAGGGAGTCGGCCGCCAGGGTGTGCTGCCACCCGGTGGGCACGAACAGGGTGTCCCCGGGGCGGCAGGTGTACCGCGCGCGGCGGGTGCCGTGGGTGAGGGTGGCGGTGCCGACACCGGACAGGAACACGAAGGTCTGTTCCATGTCGGTGTGCACGTGTTCGGGCACGGCGCCGCCGCCCGGAACGCGAACGGTGAACACCTCCGTCGCCCCCGCCTGTTCACGGCGGACGAGGAAGTCGTTGGCGTGGGTGCCGAAATCGTAGGTGGCGCCGCCGGTTGCAGGGGTGTGGATGGGGGCGGTGAAGATCATGGTGAGCCTCGCTCTCATGCGGCACCCAGGCGGGCCGGGGGGCGCGTGGTGGTCGGAGCGGTGGTGAGCAGATGCGTGTAGAAGCCGGTCAGTGCGGTCGCGGCCTGCTCCCAGGAGGGCAGGCGGAGCCGATCGGGTCCGGTGGTCACGGCGGGGGCGGTCTCCGCCCAGCGCGTCAGTGCGGTGCGGTGGTCGAAGGGGTCGGTGGTGATCCACCACGGCGGCGCGGGTTCGGCGGTGTACAAGGCGGTTCCGCCGACAGGGGTGGAACTGAGGATGCGACGCCCCGCCTGGAGTGCGGAGACGAGGACCCCCGAGGAGTACAGGTGTGTGTAGGGCAACGCGACCCAGTCCACCTCGCCCAGCAATTCCCAGAACCGTGCGTCGGTGACGAATCCCGGCCGGTAGTCCAACCGGGGGTCGTCTCCCGCCAGGTCGGCCAGGGCGCAATCCGCGGTAGCCGAGTCGGGGTGCCCGGCCACGAGCAGGCTTGCGCCCGGCGGGGCGGCGGCCAGGAACACCTTCGCGAAGTCGAGGGTGCGCTTGTAGCCACGGACTCTTCCGAAGCAGCCCATCCGCAAGCCGCCGGAACGCGTCGGGGGCACCGGGCGAGGGTCGGGAAACAGGGGGTGGGGCAGGTGCACGGTCCCGCTGGGCAACCAGGGGCGCGCGGCGCGGACGGCGCGTTCGTGGTCAGGTGAGAAGAAGTGGGCGCCGTGGGTGAGGCGGTCCACCTCGCACAGGTATCCCCAAAGTTCTGGATCGGGTTCGTGCGGCGTGGTGTTGTGCACCGTCTGCACGAGTACCGCCCCGGAGGTGACCATGCGGTGCAGGAGGTCCAGTGCGGCGCGCGTACCGTGCTGCCGGGCGAGTTTCTCAGGCCAGTGCAGGTGCACCACGTCGGCCTCTCCGGTCACCGATCCGCCGATACGGAACAGCGGTGCCGCAGGGGAATCCACGCACAGGCCCGGGTGAATGACGTGCAGTCCGGCCTCACACAGCGCCGTCTCGGCCGCTTGCACGTAGGGATTCCAGCCGCAGAGTTCGGGAACCTGGAGTACCCGCACCCCGCTTCGGGTCTCCCCGATGTCGACGACGGTTCTGCCCTGGGACAGTGCCCACGGGGCCAGTCCCTGGACCATACGGGACAGGGTCTTCCGGTAGTCGTGAGCCCTGAGGATGCCCCGTCCGGCAGTGCGCATCCGCTCGCGCTCGGGTTCGCTCAACAGCAGGGACCGGCGTAGGGCGTCGGCCAGGGAGCGGGGGTTCGAAGGGGGGCAGGTGAACCCGGAGACGCCGTTGGTCACCAGGTCCGCGAGTCCTCCAGCGGTGGTGGCGACAACCGGAGCCGCTCCTGCGGCGTAGGCCTCCAGCGGAATTCGCCCGAAGGGCTCCACACGGGAGGGCACGACCAGCGCGCGGACCCCGGGGTGGGCCATCAGGGAACGAGCCCGGGCGGAAAAGCGCGTGATCAGGCTGGCGTCGAGGGCTCGATCGCGGATGAGCGCAGCCAACTCGCGTTGGTGGGCGGTCATCGGGGCTTCGGAGACCGCGGCGAGCACCAGGTGGGGCAGGTTCGCTCCGGCGCAGGTCAGCAACGACCATGCTTCCAGCAGGTCCTCGAAGCCCTTGCGGGGGACCGCTCGCCCCAGCGCCAGGACGAACCCCTCCTCTCCCACCCCTTCGGGAAGCAGTTCCGCGCCTCGGGACGGATGGAAGAGGTGGTCGGCAGAGGTGAGACCGTTGGTCACCTCCACGACGCACGCATCCGGAACCCCGAGGTCCGTGGTCAGGTGACGGCGCATGAACGGGGCGATCGCGCCGATGCGCACTCCGGCGGCGGCCGCCGCACGGAGGCTGCTGGCCTCCCAGGCGGTGCGTCCCAGGTTCCCGGGGCAGTGCAGGGCCGCGCTGGAACGCGGCAGCACCAAGCTCTCCCACCCCGAACGTCTCGGGGCTCGGGCCGCCGTTTCGAGAAAGGGCACGTCCAGGAGCAGGAGCAATCCGCGCTGGTAGGAGCCCATCACCTGCTCAAGCGCCAACAGGGTGTCCCGAGTCAGAGCGGCGAACGCGGGCATTCCACCGAACCGGCTCCGGCCCCCGGTGCCGTTGGCCAGCGGGTGAACGCGCACGGTCCTCGACGTACCGAGGCTGTCGGTGAGAGCTCGGTGCCAGTCCCGGTCATGGTGTCGGCTTCCGGCGGACACCTCCACCGGAAGCACCACAAGGTCCACGGCCGGATCGGGGATGCCGTCGAGGATCTCGATCAGGCGCCGGTTGCTGTGCCCGGCGCCGGTGCCGCATCCGTACCAGCCGTCGTGGACGGCGACGACGACCGCACTCGTGTGTCTGCGCATCTATGACCTCCTCGCGCGCCCGGTACGGGCGGAGGGTTGTTCGTTCGTGGTCCGGGTGGGGGCATCGCGTTGCGGATGACCCCACCCGGTGCCCCGGGGGACGGTCCCGGGGAGGGGCCGCCGTCGCTCCTGTCCGCCCTCTTCGGGGAACCGGGGTTCCCACGGCAGGCGGCGGCCGTTCGGCCCGCGCATGGGGTCGGGGATCGCCCCGGATGCGCAGGGCGCTTGTTATCGGGAGATCTCCACGAACACGCCGGAGCCGGTGTTGATCGGCCCCCAGGCCAGGCTCAGGGCCTCGACCAGGAGGAGGCCGCGGCCGTGTGTGTCCTCCGGAGACGGATCGCCGCGCCGGACGCGGCGCCCGGGTCTGGGGCCAGCGTCCTTGACCACGAGCCGGATCCGATCTCCATAGATGTCGAGTCGGAGGGTGACCCGGCCATCGGGCAGACCGCTGCGGGTGTGCTTGATCGCGTTCGTCACGAGTTCCGAGACGAGCATGGGGAGTTCCTCGGGCGGCTCCACCTCCCAGCGGAGGAGGGTCCCCGTCACCCAGGAACGGGCCTTCGAGACCGACCCGAGGTCTTCTCCCGGCAAGGTGCGCCTCCCTTGGCGCAAGGGCGCCTGCGTCGCGCTCAAGGTGATCACCACTCCCGGCCTTCCTGGCTGTGAGGGGAAGCGGTGGCGACGAGGGTCTGCCTTCCCCGATCGGCGCCCGCCTTCTCCCAGGGCAGTTGCGGACGGTCGGGGAGCCGGGGCGCGGGACGACCCGTGGTCGCGCTCGGCAGCACGAGGCGGACGGGGGTGGCGTGGACCGGCGAAGGCTCGGGCACTGCGTGGTGGCGGGTCCGGTCGACCGCCCGGGTGGCCTTGAAAGCCACGGCTCGGACGAGCAGCCACACCCCCGAAACGATGAAGAGCAGGTGGCGCACAGCGACCTCCTGTACGGATACCGGGTTGAACTCCCGGCTGGGGTGAACGAGACTCCATCATGAACTCAGACAGTCTAAAAAGCAATGCCTTATTTAGACTGTCTGATTTTTGCTTCTTGGAGTTCGTCCGGACCGTAGGATGCAGATCAGGCGAGGAGGCCCCATGACGACCGGTTCCAGCGATTCCAGCCCCACGGCGCGCCGCCGCCGACTCAGCGCAGAGCTGCGGGCACTGCGAGAGGGACACGTGCAGCCGGACGGCCGCAGGACCACATCCGTCGATGTGGCCGAGACCCTCGGATGGGCGCGCTCCAAGCTGAGCCGGATCGAGAACAACCAGTGGAAACGCCCGTCGCCACGGGACGTCAAGGACCTGCTGGACTACTACGGCGTCGAAGACGAGGACCGCCGGGCGTACATCCTCACCCTGGTCACCGAGGGCCGTAGCAAGGCGTGGTGGAGCGAGACCGAGGACCTCTACGGTGGCTCCCCCAACTACATCGGTCTCGAAGCCGCCGCCCGCCGCATCCGCTCGTGGGGGTATCTGGTGCCCGGGCTGTACCAGACTCCCGGCTACGCCACGGCGGTCGTGCGCGGAGGCGGGATCCGCGACGAGGACGAGATCAAGCGGCGAGTTGAAGCCCGCATGAAGCGCCAGTCGATCCTGAGCGGCCCGGAGCCGCCCCAGGTGTGGGCCGTCGTCGACGAGGCGGCGATCCGCAAACCCGTTGGTAGTTCCGAGGTACATGCCGAGCAGATCCGACACCTGATCGAGCTGACCAAAGCGGAGCACCTCACGCTCCAGGTGATGTTGGACAGCACCGGCGCCCACCCCGGTATGGGCTCGCCGTTCGCCATCTTGAACTTCGAACCCACCGAACGCCCGGTGGTGCACCTGGAGACCCTGACCGAGAGCCTCCTGCTGGAGGAGACCTCCAAGACCGACCGATATGACTTGGTGTTCCATCACATATCGGCCAGGGCCGCCTCTCCCGACGAGACCGTGGCCCATCTGGAAGAAGTACTGAACAACCTGTGAAAAGGACGTCCGCCGTGACTCACCCTCTCCGCCGGACCGCGGACCGGGACTTCGTGTTCCGCAAGGCCAGCTACTCCACGTCCCACGGCCAGGACTGCGTGGAGGTCGGGGATCTTCCCGGAGTGTCGGCCGTGCGCGACACCCGGCATCGGGAACTGGGCGCTCTGCTGTTCCCGTCGGGTGAGTGGTCGGGCCTCGTGGCCGCCGCGAAACGGGTGCGTTCTTAGCGTCCGCTCTACCTGACCAGGAAGAAGGGTCCCACCGGTTGGTGGGACCCTTCCGTTCTTCCTTATCGAAATACAGCCGCACCGGGTCGCCCATCTTCGTCACGCGATGAACGAACGACGCTACGACTGTGGCCGGTCGATGGTTCTGGCCCCGAGCAAGGGTGAGCGCAGAGCTAGGAAAACGTCCGACATGGATCGACACCGGCCCCGCAGCAGATGAGCTGGGTGTTCGCGTGCTCCCGGCGGACGGGCCCGGTCGGTAGCATGCGGGGGGCCAGGACCCCGCACACCCGGCAAGACTGAGATGGCGAAGGAATGGTCACTTCTCGACGAGTTCGGAGAGCAGCTCCACGATGTCCGTATCGGCGAGGGACGCGAGCACCCGGTCAGCACCCGCCCGGCGGAGTTCCTCGACCGAACTCGCCCCGGAGGCCACTCCGAGGACACGAGCTCCGGACGTCAGCGCGGCCTCCACGTCCTTAGGGGTGTCGCCGATCAGGACGATCTGCGAGATGCTGATCGGTTTCCCCAGCTTCTCCGCAGTGCGTCGGTGTGCGACTTCGACCAGGGCTGGGCGGTTGTCGTCATCGTCGCCGTAGGCCCCCAGATCGAAGTCCAGCCATCGGTCCAGGCCGAAGGCAGCGAGCTTGATCTCCGCCGCCGCCCGTGTGTTCCCCGTGAGCACGCTCTGGACGATGTGCTGTCGTCGGCTCAAGGTCTGGAGTGCCTCGGTGACTCCGGGCAGGGCTCGGCCCTGCGTCCGCAGCCGGTCCTGGCGTCGCCGGTATCCGTCGGCCTGTTCCCGCAGGAACCGCTCGAACACCTCCGGTCCCGGATCAGTGATCCCGTTCAGGTGGAGGGTCTTACGCAGCAGGACCGGTTCGGTGTGCCCGGCGGCTTTGGCCATCCCCGCGGACAGGGGACGCCCGGTGGCGGCTTCGAAGGCTTCGGCGAACACTTCGCCACCCACGCCTCGGGTCTCGATCAGGGTGTGGTCCACGTCCCAGAGGACGAGCAGGGTGTCGGGCATCGTGCCTCCGATGGGGAAAAGGCGGCCGGTGGTCGAAAGCGCCGTTCTACGATGGGCTTCTGGCCCGCGCCCCTCACGTTGAAAGGCCGGACATGTCGCTGGGGAAGTCGTTCGCGCAGAGACTACGGTGGCATCGTCGGCGTCAGGGCAAGTCCCAGGCGGTCATTGCGGGGCTGGCCGGGTTGAATCCGGAGTATCTGGGGCAGATCGAGCGCGGGCAGCGCACCCCTACCCTCGACACCGTCGAGGCCATCTCCCGTGCCCTCGAAGTACCCGTCGGAGAACTGTTCGGTGAGGTGAAGGACATCCCGGCCGAGCCTACCGATGGGCATATCGCGACGCAGTTGCACAGCGCACTCCACTCGGGCACCACCGCCGGTGACGCGACCGATCTTCACCTTCCCGAACTGCGCGAGCGCGTCGACCGGGCATGGGAGATCTGGCAGGGAACGCCCGACCGCTACAGCAGGCTCTTCCCGTTGATCGTCCCGTTGACCAGGGACGTGGTCCGGTACTGCGCTGCCGAACCATCCCCCGCGGACAGGGCCCTGGCTGCGGACACCTACGGGCTTCTGCGCACGGTGGCACGCCGGATCAACCTCACGGACCTGGCTCTGCTGGCGGCCGAACGCGGACTCCGGGCGGCCGAGCGATCCGAGGATCCCGTGCGAGTGGCGACCGCGCGGTGGAACCTCGCGCACGCGCTCCTGGGTCTCGGTGAACACGCTTCGGCCCTGGAGGTCGCCCGCGAGGCGGCCTCCCGCATCGGGCCCGCCTCCGGCCGCGAGGTCGCCGCGATCACCGGGGCGCTGTGGCTGACCGCCGCGGTCGCCCGCGCCCGATCAGGTGACGCCTTCGGTGCCCTGCGGTGGATCGAGGAACACGCCGCTCCTCTGGCGGACCGTACCGGCGAGACCAACGTGGGGCGCACCTGCTTCGGCCCGGTCAACGTGGGCATGCACATGATGAACATCGAGCTGGAACAAGGTCAGGCCGCCTCGGCGCTGGCGATGGCCGACCGCGTCGACGCCTCCGCCCTGGCCTCGCGCGAACGGCACACCACCTGGGCCCTGGACCTGGCGCGCGGCCACGTCCTCCAGCACGACCCGGGCGCGGCGATGCTGTACCTGCTCCAGGCCGAGATCACCGGCGCCGAGGACCTGCGCTTCAACCCCGACGCCCACACGATCCTCAACCGCGTGGTACACCGCGCCCGACCCGCGCTGCGCACCCAGGCCATCTCGCTGACCAGGCGCCTGAACCTGGAAGGGACCATCCTGTCCAGTTGAGCTGTTCCCTAGACCCCACCACTGTCAGCACGCTGTACTCACCTCCGCATCTGCGGGGAGCACTACTGCCATGGCTCTGTGGACGCCGCCCCCGCAGACTCACCCCCGACGACCAGCCCCGCGCGTGCGGAGACGAGCGCCTGAACAGGAAGCGCAGGGCCAACTTGGGGAGACCGCCCCCGTGAATCTCCCCGGCCTTCCAATGGTTGGTGGTCCGGGTCCCCGCCCTCACGGGCCGCAGACTACCGCCATGCATCTCCGTGTCGATCCGGCCGCGGCAGCTCACACCGAGTCACGAGGATCCTCGAACAGTCCGCTGTACCGCCCACCGGCAGGTGGTACGGCACGGGAACACGCTCGGCCGGGGCCCGCGCACCGCGACCTCCCGCCGCCGGCCGGGCGACCGTCCCGGCCCGCGGCGGCTACTGGCCCTGGCCACGGGTGAAGGCGGGCTCGCCGTCGAACGCGTAGAGACCTTCGGTCTTGATGGGTTCGATGCCGTGCTCCACCATCCGGGACTGGAGGGCGACGATCTCGGCGGCGGTGGTGGAACCGTCCGGGTCGAGGAAGCGGCATCGCCAGTGATCGGTGAGCAGGGTCTCGGCCGCGCCGCCCGGCCACACCTTCTGACCCCGGTTGGAGATCATGTCAAGCCGCAACGGTCCGGCGAGCGGGACGAGCCTGTCGGCGAGCTCGGCCGGGGTGGTCCCGTTCTCGTGGACGAACACGTCGACGCCGAGCCGGGTCTTGGCGGCAGGGGGCCGGTCCTTCAGCTGCACCGTGATCGGCCCGCGCTGCGTGTAGTGAGCCGCCGGAAGCCGTTCGGGGCCCTGGCCGAGACGCTCGATGACCGCGGTCGCGAACGCCCGGGTGCCGACCTCGGCGGTGCTGGTGTCGGGGTGGTGGACGTCATAGGTGTGGACGCCGTCCTCGATGGTCCGCAGCCATGCGTTGTGCACCCTGCTCGCGACGTCGGTCTGTCCGATGTGGACGAGCATCTGCACCGCGGCCAGCAGCAGCCCCGAGGGATTCGCGACGTCCTGGCCGGCCCGCCGGGGGGCGGATCCGTGGATGGCCTCGAACATGGCGATCCGCTCACCGATGTTGGCGCTTCCGGCGAGGCCGACCGATCCGGCGATCTGGGCGGCGACATCGGAGAGGATGTCGCCGTAGAGGTTGGGCAGGACGACGACGTCGAACGCCTCGGGGGTGTCGGCGAGCTTGGCCGCACCGATGTCGACGATCCAATGCTCGGCTCGGATCTCGGGATAGTCGGTGGCGACCTCGTCGAACACCTTGTGGAACAGGCCGTCGGTCATCTTCATGATGTTGTCCTTGGTGAACGCGGTCACCTTGGTCCGCCCATGGGTGGTGGCGTACTCGAAGGCGTAACGGATCACCCGCTCGCACCCCTGCCGGGAGATGAGCTTGAGGCACTGGACGACCTCGTCGGTCTGGCGGTGTTCGATGCCCGCGTAGAGATCCTCCTCGTTCTCCCGGATGATGACGACGTCCATACCGGGATGCCTGGTGGCGACGAACGGTGCGTAGGCGACGCACGGCCGGACGTTGGCAAAGAGGCCGAACGTTTTGCGCACGGTGACGTTGAGGCTCTTGAATCCACCGCCCTGCGGGGTCGTGATGGGGGCCTTGAGGAACACGCCCGTGCGGCGGATGGATTCGAGCGCCTCGGGAGTGACGCCGGCGGGGTTACCGGCCCGGTAGACCGACTCTCCGATGGTGATCGTGTCGATATCGAGGGCCGCTCCGGCTGCGTCGAGCACGGATAGCGCGGCCTCCATGATCTCCGGACCGATTCCGTCACCGTGGGCAACGGTGATCGGTACGGGTGTCGGGTACGACGTCATGATCTCTCCTCGACTCGTGATCGACGGCCGGGACGGGTTCCCCGGTCGGTCGGCTGGTCTGATGCGATGGGTGACGTGGTGGCAGGAGAGAAGCGCTCACTCTTCCGTGGGCTTCAGCGGCCCGACGATGCCGTGTTCTCGGTCATGGACGTACCAGTGTTCGGTGATCAGGTGCGGCTGCCGGGCCCGCAGCGCCGTCATGCTCGTCTCCACGGCGTCACCCTCGGCGAAGACGGGCACGAACACCTCCGGAGAGCCCGGTTCGGGCACTGGGCCCGCCACCAGGGAGTCAAGAATCCGGTTCTGCCACTCGAACGGATCCGGTGTTTCCCGCAGGGCGGGTCCGTCCATCCAGCACAGGGTCCAGATGCCCGCCAGTGAGAACGACCTCTCGATCCACACCGCCTTCACGGTGTGTGATTGTGAGGGGGCGGCGTCGGTGTCTTCCGCATACGACACGGGCAGTCCGGCTTCGAGTTCGGGGCGGATCCACACCCCGAGCAGCCGGTTCGATCCCGATTCATCTCCGAACTGCCGTCGATAGTTGACCAGGTAGTCGCTCACGTTCTCGACCGCGGACCTGACGTCGTCCACGCTTCGGACCAACAGGAGCGTATTCATCGGATACTTCCCTTCTCTGGAGTGAAGTGGCGCTGCACGTGCCCGGTCGTCATGTGCGCAGCGGTGCGGGAGGACGGCCGTCCTCCGGAGCGGCTGCGGCCGGGCACCAGGGCCGCCAACCTGTAGGGGTGTAGCGGAGCCAGGGTTGATCGGGGTGCTCACGTGCGGCGAGACCGACCCAGTCGTGATCGAACATGTGCCGCAGCACGGTGTGGCGCCCGATGAGGGTGTCCAACCGGTGCAAGGGTGCCTGCACGATGGTGAGCAGGCGTTGCGGTTCGTGCCGGGCGCGGTGGCCGTCGGTGAGGGACTGCCAGGGCAGGCCGGACCGGAGGTCGCCGGTGGGACCGGTCATGACGCCGAGGCCGCCGCCGACGGCGTTGTGGAGGGCCTTGCTGCCGGCGCCGAAGGCCTGGGGGTCGGTGGCGGCGAAGTAGTACTGGCTGTTGATCCAGTGCGCGACGACGAGCGGTGCCGTGAGGATGGTCTCCAGGACGGTGCCGGCCGGGTCGAGGTCGGGGTCGTAGTCGTGGAGGAACAGACGGCCGTGCAGGTCGATGCCGCGGGTGAGGGCGCGGGGCGCGATGAGGAAGGCCGCGTTGCCGGCCAGACCCCATTCGGGGAAGGCCTGGGCCCAGTCGCGGGCGCGCGTGCGGGTGTGGCGCGCCGCGCGCCGTGGGCTGGGGTGGGAGGGTGCGCCCGGTAGGGTGGCGCAGCGCTCGGCGGCCAGGTGTGCGCCGGCCGTGCGGAGGTCGGCGGTGAGCCGGTCGACGTCCTGGCCGTGGGTGTCGGGCAGGAGGTGGGTGTCCAACAGGCGCACGGTGTCGGTGGTGGTGTCGTGTTCGGCCGGAACGAACCGGGTGTCGTCGGGAATGCCGATGCCGCGTTCGGAGAGGTGTCGGCGGACCTGCGGATCGTTGAGCAGTGCGGCGGCGGTGCGGGCGTTGGGGCCGCCGGGGTGCCCCCCGCATGCACCGCAGTCCAGCGCGGCCTGGTAGGGGTTGTTGTCGGTGTGGGCGCGGTGCCCGCAGAGCACGACCAGGCGTGCGAACCCCCGGGTCAAGCCCATCAGCGTGAGGATGCCCTCGGCGGTCGCGGTGCGTTCCTCGGGGGTGAGGGCGTCCTCCAGGGAGATCTCGGTCGCAGGGTCGGCGGTGATGCGGCGCGTCCACCACGCGCGGGCGGCGCCGACGGCACCGGGGGCGAAGGTCCTGGCCGCGGCCAACGGGCCCAGGAGCCAACCGGCCGATTCGGCGAGCACGAACGGTGCCACCAGGTCGTCCTTGGCGGCGTGGAGGGAGTGGTCGGCCGCGGCGAGTACCCGGCGACCGGTCAGCGACCGTTCGGCCGCGCGCTGTCGGCCCTCGCTGGGGCGTTCCGTGACGGTGTGCCGGGGCGTGATCGGGCCCGGGCACTGGGCGCGAGCGGCCCCTCCGGCGAGGTCGCGGTAGCGCATGGCGACGGCGAAGAATCCGGCGAATCCCAGGGTCTGGTAGTCGCCGAGCGCTTCCAGGTGGCGACGCAGTCCCTCGGAACGGGGATCGATGCAGCACACCACCTGTGCCCGCGGCGGGGCGTCGGTCCACTCGGGCGCCGAGCGGCTCAGGGTGCGCAGCAGTCGGCTCCGGTAGTGGTCCTCGTAGGCGTCCAGCCAGACGAGGGTCCGTTGTTCCACCGGGAGTCGGTCGAGCAACCGCGCCAACTCGGTCCGCTGTGCCGCGTCGGTGCCGGTGATCTCCAGGGCCTCCAGTAGGTGGCGGGCCCGATCTTCGGGTCCGGTGGTGGCCTGCCGGGTGTCGAGCAGGTCGGCGGAGGCCGAGTTCCACGCCGTACCGTGGGTGTGGGTCCCGGTGAGCGCGGCGGCTTCGGTGGTCAACCGCAGGGCGAGGTAGGCGACCAGGTCGATACCGCTGTCCTGTCGTTCACCCCGCCACCGGATGTGGGCGGCGAAGCCGGGAAGGCACGCCAGATGGGCCTGGAGATAGCGGGTGCGCTGGTCCTCCGGGACACCCAGGGCGGCCAGAGCCTCCGCGACGGCCTGCTCGTCCCGTTCGGGCAGGTCCCCAAGACGTGTGCGCAGACGCCGCGGCAGGGTCACGTCGTGTGCGGCCAGAGCCCGCCACGCGTGGTAAAAGCCTCGGTCGCGGCCGGGCATCCGCCAGGTGGACTGGCCCTCGTCCAAGTAGGCCGAACACCACTGGATCGTGTGGGTGTCGAGGAGGGCGGCCATGTCCGGGGCCAGCACTTCGGTCGCTGTGCGTGCCCGGCGGATCGGCGGGGGGTTCGTGATGCCCTGGTGCAGATCGGCCGACAGGAGGTCGACCGGCTCGTAGGTCCGGCCGCCGAGGGTGAGCGGTGGGCACCGCAGCGCCTCGGGGTGGCGGCGGATCAGCGCGGCACGCACGTCGTCGTCGGTGATCCGCCCGTGCCGCCACGCCGCCCGCAGCCAGGCCTCTTCCGGGGTGACCCGCGCTCCGAACAGGTCCGCGGCGGCGATGGCCGCGTCCGCGAACGGCCGGTCCACCAGGCCGGACAGCGGGTTGACAGCGATGAAGTCGGCGAGCGGCCAGGTCGGCGCCAAGAACGCTGCGGCGTCGGCGACCACGGCACGCACCTCGGCCGCCGAGGTGGCGGTGTCGGGAGCGGCCTTGGTGATGGGTCCGGTGGTCATGGGTTGCGACTCCTCCTGCTGTGATGACGGTGGCGGAACGCGCGACCGGGTGAATCCCCGGGGACCGCGCTTCCGGGAGGCTCCAGCGGCTCCCCTCAGAGCGCCGGAAGCCGTCCGGGCGTGCCGTCGAGGGCTCGGGGCCGTCCGATCACGCCCCGACTTCCTCCGGTAGGGGCACCGGCCGCGGGTGCGGTGCGGGCACCGGCCGTGGCGGGAGACCCGGGGCGGTGGTGTGCGTACGCTGCTGCCCGGCGGACAACGCCAATACGTAGAGACGGTCGCGCCAGCGGCCGAGACCGCGTGCGGGCGCCCGGTGGACCAAAAGCGCTCCGACCACCGACACCGCCACCACGATCGCCGGCAACCAGGCCGAAACTGCGGCAGGGGCGGCGGCGGGCACGCTCGGGGCCAGAAACTCCGTGACCGCCCCCACCACGGCCAGGTAGCCGATCACCGCGCCCGGCAGCACGACCACCACGGTGGCCAGCGCCCCCACGGTCGGGTGGCGCCGCAGCCATCCCCACGCCAGCCGCGCTGCGGTGGCCGCGGCGAAGACCAGCAGCGCCGCGCCTGCGGCGTGCGGAGGCAGCCACCAGACCGCCACGGCCACGGCCACGACGGCGACGACCACGGCGAGGACGGCCACCTGTGCCGAACGCGCGGGGGTCAGCCGGGGGACGGGAGGAGCCAGGACGCGCTGGGTGTGGCGCTGCACCGCCGACCCCGAGCCCAGGAACAAGGCGGCCTTGAACAGCCCGTGCGCCACCAGGTGCACCACCGCCGCCGCGTAGAGGCCGAGCGCGCAGGTCATGAGCATGAAACCCATCTGCCCGATCGTGGAGTGCACCAGCGCGCCCTTGACGTCGGGACGGGCCAGCATGACCGCCGTGGCGGCCACGGCACTGACGGCGCCAACGGCGAACGCCAGGTGTGTCGCCACCGGTGCCGCACCGAAGATCGGCGACAGCTTCACCAGCAGCACCCCGCCCGCGTTGACCACACCGGCGTGCAGCAGCGCCGAGACCGGGGTCGGAGCCGCCAGGGTCGCCGACAGCCACCGGTGCCAGGGCAACTGCGCGCACCGTGCGGCCGCGGCGATCACCAGCAAGCAGGCCACCGCCGTGCCGACCGCGCCGCCGACGGCCGCGTCGCTCTGGTCGCGCAGGTCGAGATCGCCCCAGACGGCGACCGCGAGAACCACCCCGGACCACAGCGCGACGTCTCCGATGATGACCACACGTGCGGTGCGGCGGGAGGCCTCGACGGCCGAAGGGGCCGGCCGGTACATCCCCACGAGTCGCCACAGGGCGACACCGGTCAGCGACCACGCCACCGCCAGGGTGACCAGCGTGACCGCGGCCACCATCGCCGCGGTCGCGGCGGTCAGCGCCCCGGCCGTGATGGCGAACCCGGCCGCGGCCGGGTCGCCGCGCAGGTAGCGCAGGGCGAACACCTGGACCACAGCGCTGACCGCGCACACCAGCAACAGCACGATCGCCCCGAGGTGGTCGGCTGCCAACCCGGTCCAGACACGTCCGTCCGGAGCGGCCAGCACCATCGCCACCGGCCCGCCGAGGGCCACCGAAACGGCCAGGACCCCGGCCAGTGCGGTCGCCGACAGTGCGGCGCCCGCGCCCAGCACGGGAGCCAGGGGACGCAGGTTCCGGATCGATCCGGCCGCCGCAGCGACGGCGGGAAGGGCTACCAGGGCCAGCAGCAGCATCCCCGTCACGCGGCCGCACCTTCCGTCTCAGCGCCCTTCGCGGCGCGACCCGAGGCCGGGGCCGCGGTGACGTCGGTGGCGAGGGCTTCCGGGGGATGTGCGGGCAAAGCGCACCCGTGGAAACCGCTGCTCCGCACCCGTTCGGGCTCACCGCTGGTCACGCGGCGCAGTGGCCGTCCTCGTTCCGGCCCGAGGGCGCCCGGCAAGCCGGTGCCGATCGCCGTGTCCGGTGACGGGGGCCACCGGTGCACCCGACCCCGCGAAGCCTCGTCGGCCGTCGGCTCACCCCGGGTCGGCACACACGTCATCCCGACGCCGCCCATGACACCCATGACACCCACCTCCCAAGCACGACACTGATGACGCGTGTTACGATACACGACATGGATCGTACGACACCAATAGCGCGTATTGAAAATCGTGATACGGGTTACCTGGGACGGGGTGCCATGGCGGATATGCAGGAGTGGACCTTCCTCACCAACCACGCCCACGTACTGCTGTGCGTGGTGCGGGATCCCCAGGCCCGGCTGCGGGACATCGCCGAGCAG
>ANAW01000228.1:0-1554 GCA_000340945.1 Nocardiopsis synnemataformans DSM 44143
AACTCGTAGATCTCCCGAGGCTTGGGCAGAGAATCCCAGTCGGCCTCCGAGGGGAGGACGTCCTCCTCCTCTTCCATGATCTCGTTGCACAGGCCGACGCACTCGTCACAGATACAGATGTGACCGGGCCCGGCGATGAGGCGGCGGACCTGGCCCTGGTCCTTACCGCAGAACGAGCACTTGAGCAGGGGCCCACTGGCACCGGTGCGTGTCACTAGAAACGTTCTCCTCACGCGGGCAGCGCCCGGGTGGTTTGGCGGGGTCGCCCCCCGAGCCAGATGATCTCAACATCCGGATTCTCACGGTAGCCCCTGCCGGGACGTGCCGCAAAGCAGGACCGCGTCGCACCCGCGCCCGGGAGGCGGACCGCGACCCTTCCCCCGACACACCACCCGCCCGTCAACCCCGATTGACTTTTTCCCTGAGTCAACCTACGTTGACCTATGGAGGCACGAAACCTCCGTCACCAGCGGGGACGCGCGCGCCGCGCGTCGCTCCGTCCTGCCCGCGCACGCGTCGGAGGACTGAGGGCGTCCGTCCTCCCCCGCGTGACAGACCCAAGAGGTGAGGAACCATGAGCATCGCCTTCGACGACCACGAGCCCGAACCCGAGGACCTGCACCGATGGACCGCCCACGGCTTCGCCGTGGTCGAGGCCCTCCGCTGGATCGACGCCGGGTTCCGGCTGGCGGAGGCCGAGCGCTGGCGCGGCAGCGGCGTGTACCGGCCCGGCCCCGCCCTGGAGTGGCGCGCGGCCGGGATGACCCCCTACACGGTCCGGCCCATGCTCCGCGCGGGGATGACCCCGAGGGACGCCGTGCGCTGGCACGAGCTGGGCTACTCCCCCGCCGAGGCGGCCGAACGGCACCTGGCGGGCGAGCGTCCCCGGCCCCGGCGGCTGTTGAGGGCCCTGTTGCCGGTGCGGCGGGCCCCCGGTCTGGACCTGAGCGAGGGGCAGGCCCAGACCATGGACGCCCTGTTGTCGGCGGGGGTGCCCGCGGCGACCGCGCGCGCCTACCTGGACACGGGCTGGGACGGGGCCGACGCCGTGCCGTGGGCCCGCGCGGAGGTGGACCCCGCGCAGGCCCGGGTGTACCGGGCGATCGGTTTCTCCCCCCGGGAGGGCGCGGCGCTGGCCGGGGACGGCCGCGACGCGCTGGCGCTCATGTGCGAGTGGTGGGACGCGGGCGTGCCCCGCGGGGAGGTCGCGGCCTGGGCGGTGGCGGGTTTCGGCTCGGCCGAGGCGGCGCGGTCCCGCGCCGCGGGTGCGGACCCGGAGGGGGCGCGCGTGCTGCGCGCCCTGGGCGGTCGGCCCCCGGCACCGGACTCAGATTCGAAGGAGGGGCCCCGGTGACGGGGCCTGCCTGAACCGGCCGGGCTCCGGGGGTGTCGGGCGGAGGGCTCCGCGGCCGGGTCTTCCGGGGCGAGACTGCCGGACAGGCCTTCCGGGACGGAACGCTGGGACGGGCCTGCCGGTTCGGAGGCTCCCGGTCAGGGACCGCCGACCGGGCCTCCTGTCCGGGGGCCGTCTACCGGCAGGCCGCCCGTGCGCCG
>ANAW01000229.1:0-3508 GCA_000340945.1 Nocardiopsis synnemataformans DSM 44143
ACCGCCGACCGGGCCTCCTGTCCGGGGGCCGTCTACCGGCAGCCCGCCTGTGCGCCGAGGACCGCGGCGACGGCGTGACCCGCGCCGCGGGCGTCGGAACGGGCGGTGATCCGACCCCCGACGACGCGGACGGCGCTCTCGGTGGCGTCGCCGACCACGGGTACGCCCGCCGCGGCGGCGATCTCACCGGAGGCGTCGAACACCACGCGCAGGCGCGGCCAGGCCCGCTCGGGGAAGGCCTGGCGCAGGCAGCCGCACAGGTCGGCCACGGCCAGCCGCGCGAGCGGGGTCAGCTCGTCCGGGTCCTCGGTGACCACCACGGCGGTCACCGAGGACCCCGCGGGCGCGGAGCGCAGCGCCTCCTCCGCCGCTTCGAGGCGGCGCGTGCCCAGGACGGCCACGACCCCGTCCTCGGCCAGGGACACGGCGCGCCTGCGGACCGCGTCGAAGGCCTCCGGCGGCGACCACTCCTCGTCGGCGGGCAGGGCCTGGCGCACGTGCGCCAGGTGGGGCGGCGGCCAGGTGTCGTCCAGGTCCAGGCCTGCCAGGCCCTCACAGGCGCGGACCACCGCGAAGGGGTCCGCGAAGCCGGGCGCGACCCCGACCAGCTGGCCGGTCCCGTACAGGGTGGTGAGCACGGTCCCGGCCACGCGCACCCGGCGCCCGCCGGGGTCGGGCGGGGGTTCCAGCGCCTCCAGGGACAGGCCGAGCAGCAGCGCGTTCAACCGCATGAGCTGGGCGAAGGCGCTCCGGACCGGCTCGTCGGAGAGGATCTCGGGCGGAAGCGCGGTCCCGGTCAGCGGGGACTCGCCGGTGGTGGGAAGCCGGGAGGCCCAGGCGCGGGCGAGCGCGCCCAGCGCCGTGCGGGCGGTGTACCCGGGCTCGGGGCGGGCGGCCTCGGCGGAGCGCTCGGCGGCGTCGGCCAGCACCGACAGGTACAGGGCGCGTTTGCCGGGGAAGTTGGAGTAGACCGCGCCCCGGGTGAGGTCGACCCGTTCGGCGATACGGTCGACCTTGGCGTCGCGGAAACCGTGCTCGGCGAACTCGTCCCCGGCCGCGGACAGCACGCGCGCCCGGTTGCGGGCCTGGCGCTGCGCCCTGGTGAGCCGGACCATCGTGCTCCCCTCGCTTCGGCGTCCATCCATCCTACGGTGGGATGCCCCGGGCACCCGGATACCGGGGAAATCCCGATGCCCCGGGTATCCGGACACGCGTGGGCCGTCTCCGGGATCGGTCCGCCACCGGGGGCCGGGCCGCTGGCCGGGCTCCGGAAAGGACCCGACGGGGGCACCGCGGGTCAGAAGTGCTCCTCCAGCCACCGCGCGCGCCGCATCAGGTGCCGGGCGTCGGCGAGGGCGTGGTGCAGTCCCGACTTCTGGGGCGGAAGCCTCGGGTCCCCGAGCCGGACCGCCTCCTGCTTGAGGTCGTGGGTGAGGAAGGGCACCTCGCGCGGCATCTGCCTGGGCGTTCCCCACAGCTGGCACAGCAGCACGTGGTCGTAGGAGCCGTACCACGCCCACAACTGCGGTTCGGGGGTGGCGCGGAGGAACTCGTGGACCATGCGCGCGATCTCCCCGCGGGTGCGCACGTGCGGGTGGCCGGTGTCCAGGACGGCGTCCTCCGGCCCCTCGCGCAGGGGCAGCTGCGGCCAGACGTGCTCGGACAGCCACGGGTGCGAGCGCACGAGGTCCTGGTCGAACTCGGAGCTGACCGCGTACAGCTCGCGGCCGTCCTCGGCCACCATGCCGATGCTGACCAGGACCAGGGGGTGCTCCGGCCCCCGCTCGACGAACTCTGTGTCGTAGTACACGCGCATGTGCGCTCCCTCCTGGCGGCCGGACGGGCGGGTGCGCCCGCGCCGCGTGGAGTCCGGCCCGTCGGCCACGGTCGCACACACGCGGGCCCCGCGTCAGCCGGTTTCGCCTCCGTCAGCCGGTTTCCCGCCTCCGTCCGGCGGCGGCGCGCCCGCTGGCACGGAACGGCCGGTCCGCCCGGTTCCTCCGGACGGACCGGCCGCTGTTCGGTCGGCTCCGGCGCTCTCAGCCGGATCGGTTACGGGTCGGCGGCTAGCCGGCGTAGGTCTCGAACTCGGCGACGCGCGGCGTGCCGTTCGAGCTGGTGATCTCGAAGTTAATCTTCCGCAGCGTCGTCGTGCCGACGTCGATGACGCCCGCTCCGCTTCCGGTGGCCAGGACGTCACCGGTGTCGTGGTCGACGACCCGCCAGGAACCGATGTTGCCCTCGGCTCCGGCCGCCTCGCGGATGTTGATCGTGGACACCGTGGTGTCGGAGTCCCACTTGACCGAGATGCGACCGGTCGAGCCGCTCGGCGACCAGTAGGTGCCCATGTCGCCGTCGACGACGTTCCCGTAGCTGGTCCCGCTGGCCTTGCCGGAGCCGTCGGCG
Source organism: Nocardiopsis synnemataformans DSM 44143 (assembly GCA_000340945.1). Lineage (GTDB taxonomy): Bacteria > Actinomycetota > Actinomycetes > Streptosporangiales > Streptosporangiaceae > Nocardiopsis > Nocardiopsis synnemataformans. The sequence goes on from ANAW01000229.1 coordinate 2,407, forward strand.
CCGGCCCCGCTGCTGAGGTTGGTTCCCTCGGGCGGGTCGGTCGGGTCCGGGTCGGGCGGGTCAGTCGGGTCGGGGTCCGGCGGGTCGGTCGGGTCCGGGTCCGGCGGGTCGGTGGGGTCGGGGTCCGGCGGGTTCTCCGCCTCGCAGTTGCCGTCCGAGACCTGGTTGCCCGTGCCCGCGCCCGCGATCTGGCCCAGCATCTCCGGCACGCACCCGGCGTCGTCGAGCTCGTAGGAGTAGGGGATGCTCACCGACGTGGTGGACTGGGGGTTGGGCCCGGCGGGGTAGTTCTCGTCGCCCTCGCTGGACCAGGTCACGTTGTCGAAGATGTTGCCGCCGACCTCCCAGGTGCCCCTCTCATCGGTGTAGAAGGTGCCCAGGACGTCCTTGGAGTCCTCGAAGTAGTTGTTCTCCACCTTCGCTCTGGCCCCGGCCCGGGAGTTGATGCCGGACTCGTGGAGCTCCGCGTAGTGGTTGTTGTACATGTGGCCTATGCCGCCGCGCAGCAGGGGCGCGCGCGAGTCGAGGTTCTCGAACCGGTTGTGGTGGTACGTGACGTAGCCGTTCGAGCGGTCGCTCTCGCTGGACCCGACCAGACCGCCGCGGCCGGAGTTGCGCAGGATGCTGTAGGAGAGGGTGACGTACTGGGTGTTGTTCTTCATGTCGAAGAGGCCGTCGTAGCCCTCCGACTCCCCGCCCGACGCCTCCAGGGTGGCGTGGTCGACCCAGACGTTGCGGACTCCGCTCTCCATCCCGATGGCGTCGCCGCCGTTGGACGTGGGCGAGCCGGACTTCTTGACGTTCCGGACGGTCACGTTCTGGATGATGATGTTGCTGGAATCCCGGATGTGGATGCCCAGCTGGTCGAACACGGCTCCGCCGCCGGTGCCGACGATCGTGACGTTGCTGATGTTCTTGAGCTCGATCACGTCGTCGGCGGTGTCACAGCTGTCGCCCGACACCTGGGAGGTGTTGCCGTGGTTGATGGTCCCCTCGACCTCGATGATGATCGGGGTGCTGGCGCTGGAGCGGTTGCACAGGGCCTCGTGGATCTGGGTTCCGGTCGTGGCCCGAACCGTCTGTCCGCCCGCGCCGCCGGGGG
>ANAW01000230.1:0-4211 GCA_000340945.1 Nocardiopsis synnemataformans DSM 44143
GTTGATCGTCTCACTGCTCACCCTTCGTAGTAGAGCACAAGCGTTGACGCGCTTTCCTCGAGAGTAGAGAAAGCGCTTTCCGTGTCAAGGGGGGTTAGTGCAACCGTTTGCATGAAGGAGAAGCGCACAGTCAGCTTCACGTGCCTGCTGAACTGCGAATTCATCGACATCCGACGGCGAAATCGGGACCGAGTACCTACCATTGTGCAACCGGTTGATCCTCCTCGCCGACGCCACGGCGGGACAGGAGGACGGGGTCGGACAGACGCCCGAACCGCCTCGGGGAGCCCGGAGCCGCCGAGATGAAGAAACGGACACCCCCGGGCAATCCAGACCCAGGCGAGCAGGTCGAACCCCGGAGCGCGCAGAACCCCGCGGGCCCGTACGCGGATTCATCGCACCAGCGGTCTCGCCGGGCCTCACCGGGGGCTTCGGCATGCCCCGACTGGTGGGTTCCATGCCTTCCGGAAAGTTTATGAAAAACACGGCTTGACTTCCGGAGTGTTGTCGCTCAGATTCAACGGCAAGGCCAACGACGCCCCTGGCTTTCCGGGCAGGCCTGCACACCGGATCCTGGTTCAAGCGTGCGCCAGGACACTCGAAAAAATGTTAGCGCTAACATCCCCAGACAAAGGCCCAGGACTCGTGGTGTACCCCTCTCGGGCGGATCGTGCGACTCCAGGTCCTTGGAGGAAGAACGATGTCTACGTTGAGCAGGTCTTCGATCTCACCGCCCTCGCGACCGCGAGGGTGGTTACTGCGGGTCCTCGTCGTCGGCGTGATGGCCATGGTGGTCGGTGGCGCCGGTGCCGTGACGGTGCCGACGCCCGCCGCGGCGGCGACGGTCGACACCGACGCGTGGTACGTGCTGGTGAACCGCGACAGCGGCAAGGCGTTGGACGTGTACAACCAGGCCACCGGTGACGGCGCGCGGATCACCCAGTGGACCCGGAACGACCAGTACCAGCAGCAGTGGCAGTTCGTCGACTCCGGTGACGGTTACTACCGGTTGCGGTCACGGCATTCGGGCAAGGTGCTGGACGTCCACAACTGGTCGACCGCCAACGGCGGCGACATCGTCCAGTGGACCGACCACGACCAGGCCAACCAGCAGTTCCGGCTGGAGGACTCGCCCGGCGGCCACATCCGACTGGTCAACCGGCACAGCGACAAGGTCGTGGAGGTCCGGGGCGGCTCGGCCGCGGACGGTGCCGAGGTCGTGCAGTACGACGACTGGGGTGGCGAAAACCAGCAGTGGCGACTCGTCCGCGTCGACGGTGCGGGGCCGGGCGAGACGTGCGCTCTTCCGTCGAGTTACACCTGGACGTCGACCGGGCCGCTGGCGCAGCCGAGGCCGGGGTGGGCCTCACTCAAGGACTTCACCCACGCCCCCTACAACGGCCAGCACCTCGTCTATGCGACGACCCATGACACCGGAACGTCATGGGGCTCGATGAACTTCGGCCTCTTCTCGGACTGGTCCCAGATGGATTCGGCCAGCCAGAACCCGATGCCCTTCTCAGCCGTCGCGCCGACGCTCTTCCACTTCGCCCCCAGGGACGTCTGGGTGCTCGCCTACCAGTGGGCCGGGCCCGCCTTCTCCTACCGGACATCGACCAACCCCGCCGACGTGAACAGTTGGTCGGCTCCGCAGACGCTCTTCTCCGGAAGCATCGGTGACTCCTCCACGGGACCCATCGACCAGGCGCTCATCGGCGACAGCACGCACATGTACCTGTTCTTCGCCGGGGACAACGGCCGCATCTACCGGGCCGGCATGCCCATCGGAGACTTCCCGGGCAGCTTCGGCTCGACCTCGACGGTCGTCATGTCCGACAGCACCAACAACCTGTTCGAAGCGGTTCAGGTCTACAGGCTCGAGGGCGAGAACCGGTACCTCATGATCGTCGAGGCCATCGGCGCGCAAGGGCACCGCTACTTCCGCTCGTTCACGGCCACCAGTCTGGACGGCACGTGGACACCCCAGGCCGCGACCGAAGGCAACCCCTTCGCGGGCCGGGCCAACAGCGGCGCCACCTGGACCAACGACATCAGTCACGGTGAGCTGATCCGCACCAACCCCGACCAGACCATGACCGTCGACGCCTGCGACATGCGGTTCCTCTACCAGGGGCGCTCCCCCGGCTCCGGCGGCGACTACGGCCTCCTGCCCTACCGGCCCGCTGTACTGACACTGCAACGCTGACAGGGAGTGTCAGGCTGTGGGATCCGGCTCATCATCGGTGATGCCGTCGGGTCCCGGAGCTTCTGACAACACAGTTCCCGCCGCACGGTGGGAAGCGGGCGGCCTACCCCTGGAAAACACGACGGACGACCCTGCGAGGCGGCCTCGAACTCCCGGAGCAGGGTCGTCCCGGAGTCGAGTGAACCCTGGGCTAACCAACTACAACCCACGAGGCGCAGCCTCGCGTTGTAAGAGATCGCTCCCCCTACCCCGCCGATCACCGCGGCTCCGGCCGCAGGGGGTACCTCGGGGGGTTCGGGGGTCGTCCCCCGGAAGGAACGACGAGACGACCCTGCTCGGCGGCCTTCGGCCGCCTCGCCGGGTCGTCCGAGAGTGGAGTGGGCGCGAAGGGACTCGAACCCCTGACCTATTGCTTGTAAGGCAATTGCTCTAACCAACTGAGCTACGCGCCCGTGCGTCGGACGAGATCATACCGCTTCGCCGGAATCACCGCGCCCAGGTTCTCAGGCCAGCTCGCGCAGCCGCCGCAGGTACTCGTCCACGTCACGGGGCTCGGAGAACCCCGTGAGGGTGGACCAGCGCACGACTCCCCCGGCGTCGAGCAGGAAGGTCCCCCGCCGCGCGGTGCCCCGCTTGGGGTCGAACACCCCGTAGGTCTGGGCCACGCCGCCGTGCGGCCAGAAGTCCGACAGCAGGGAGAACGGGAAGCCCTCCCGGTCGGACCAGGTGCGCAGGGCGAAGACCGAGTCCACCGACACCGCCAGGACCTCGGCGCCGAGCCCGGCGAACTCGGGGTGGCGCGCGCTCAGCTCGGCGAGCTCTCCCGAGCACACTCCCGAGAAGGCCAGCGGGTAGAAGACCAGCAGGACGGGGCGGCCCCGCACCGGGGAGGTGTCCTGGCCGTACTGGTCCTGGAGGGTGAAGTCGGGCGCCGGGGCGCCCACGGGGACGGTCATGGATCCCTTTCGTCGGCGGGCACTCCTCAGCGCCGCGCGTCCGCCTCTGGGACGCGCGGCACCGGATACCTCACCCTTCGCGGGTGATGTCCGTCACCGCTTGGGAACGACCAGGCGCGTACCCGACCAGTCGGCGCCGATGCTGACTGCGCTGGTCTGGGAGAGGCCCGACGTCGTCGCGGCCTCGGCGACCTCGTTGGGGGACACGTGCAGCTCACGTCCCGCCTTGGGCGTGAGCACCAGGATGGTCCCGCCGTCGGCGATGGTGGTCACCGTGTCCATCAGCGCGTCGGTGAGGTCCTCCTCCTCGTCGGACCGCCACCACAGCAGTGCCGCGTCGACGTCGCCGTCGTAGTCCTCGTCGACCAGCTCCTCACCGGTGAGTTCGGTGATGGATGCGCGCAGGTTCTCGTCGACGTCGTCGTCGAAGCCGAATTCCTGCACCACCTGACCCGGCTTGAATCCGAGTCGGTCAGCCAAGCCGCGTTCGCTCTGTGCCTGGCCCGCGGTCGCGCTCACGAAAGTTCTCCTCCACAGATGGTTTTTCTCAATCTTGCCTGCACGAAGCAGTTGTCACAACGATGCCGGGCTGTTTCCGCGCCCGTCACGTGGGTCCGCTGACCATCGCTGATGGCCTAGTTCACACGCTAGCGGCATGTTCCGTCAACGCGCTGCCAAACCTTCGCCGTCAGGACGAGAGGTAGGACAGGCGCACTCTCCGGTCGGGGTTGTCCACGTTGAGGTCCACCACGGCGATGGACTGCCACGTGCCCAGTTCGAGTCTTCCGCCGACGACCGGGACGGTGGTCTGGGGTGCGACGAAGGCGGGCATCACGTGCGACCTGCCGTGACCCCGCGAGCCGTGCCTGTGCCGCCACCGGTCGTCGGCGGGCAGCAGGTCGGCCAGGGAGGCGAGGAGGTCGTCGTCGGACCCCGCCCCCAGTTCGATGATCGCCACACCCGCCGTGGCGTGCGGGACGAAGACGTTGAGAAGTCCGTCCCCTCCGGTCTCGGCGACGAAGTCGCCGCACTGGCGGGGGATGTCGGGG
>ANAW01000231.1:0-57092 GCA_000340945.1 Nocardiopsis synnemataformans DSM 44143
TGGCGTGCGGGACGAAGACGTTGAGAAGTCCGTCCCCTCCGGTCTCGGCGACGAAGTCGCCGCACTGGCGGGTGATGTCGGTGACGCTCTCCGATCCACCGGTGTGCAGCTCCAGGATCTGTGTCCTCATAGCGCCACCTTCGCGCAGGCGCGGCGCTCGTGCAACCATCCCGGTCCCGGCTGTGGATGGCGCTCGGCCCCGCGAGGGTCCATACTCGTCCCCCACATGTGCGAACCTGGTCGAAGGGAGGCGAAACGGTGACTGCTTCTTTGCTCCTGGGGCCCCTGCTCAGGCACCCGGGGGAGACCAGCGCCACGGTGTGGGTGGAGACGGACGCCCCCTGCGCGGTGCGTGTCGTGGTCGACGGCGCCGCCGAGGCGACCGCGCGGACCTTCACCGTGCACGGCCACCACTACGCCGTCTGCACGGTCGGGGGGCTGGCCCGGGGCGCCCGCCTGCCCTACGAGGTGTTCCTGGACGAGGACCGGGTCTGGCCGGAGCCGGACAGCCCCTTCCCGCCCAGCACCGTGCGCACCGTGGACCCGGAGGCGCCCACGCGGCTGCTGTACGGGTCCTGCCACACGCCCACCCACGACTCCCCCGAGGGCGTGGTCCGCTACGGCCCCGACATGCTGCGCGCCACGGCCCGGCGGCTGGCCCGCGAACCGGTCGGGGACAACCTGGCGCTGCTGCTCATCGGCGACCAGGTCTACGCCGACGAGGTGCAGGAGCCGATGCTCGCGTTCCTGCGCGAGCGGCGCGCACGCGGGGGCGCCGCCGACGACCCCGACGACGAGGTCGTCTACTACGACGAGTACGCCGAGCTGTACCGGCAGGCCTGGAGCGACCCGCAGGTGCGGTGGCTGCTGTCCACCGTGCCGACCCTGATGGTCTTCGACGACCACGACGTCCGCGACGACTGGAACACCTCGGCCGCGTGGCGGCGCGCCATGGACCGGCAGCCCTGGTGGCGCAGGCGCATCACCAGCGGCCTGGGCTCCTACTGGGTGTACCAGCACCTGGGCAACCTCTCCGCGCAGGAGAGGGACGGGGACCGGCTGTGGAAGCGGGTGCACGACGCCGACGGCGACGCCGGGGAACTGGTCGACGCCTTCGCCTGGCGGGCCCACAGCGAGCCGTCGAGCTACCAGTGGGGGCACCGCCACGACTTCGGCGGGGTACGGCTCGTGATGGCCGACACCCGCTGCTCCCGCGCCCTGGGCGAGGGCGACACCTCCGACGGTTCCAGGTCGATCCTGGGCCCCCAGGGCCACGACTGGCTGGACGGGCACCTGACCGGCGGACCGGACCACGTCGTGGTCGCCTCGACCGTCCCGGTGCTGCTGCCCCCGGCCGTGCACCGGCTGGAGGCCTGGAACGAGGCGGTGTGCGCGGGCGCCTGGGGGCGGTGGCTGAGCGGGCCCGCCGAGCGGCTGCGCCAGGACATCGACCTGGAGCACTGGGCCGCCTTCCAGTACTCCTTCCGCCGCCTGTCCGACGCCGTGGGGGAACTCGCGCGGGGCGAGCGGGGCCCGGCCCCGGCCACCGTGCTGTTCCTGGGCGGGGACGTGCACTTCTCCTACCTGGCGCGCGCCCGTCACCGCGGGGGCGGCGCGAGCCGGGTGACCCAGCTGGTCTCCTCCCCGCTGTGCAACCAGGCTCCTTCGAGCATGCGCCGCATGGTCCGGCTGTCGGTGAGCCGTCCGCTGCGCGCGATCGGGTGGCTGCTGACACGGCTGGCCGGGGTCCCCGAGCCCGATCTGAGCTGGGACCTGGGGTCGACCCCCTACTTCGGCAACACCATCGGCGAGGTCGACTTCGACGGGCGCGGGGCGCGGGCCTCCTGGTACCACTGCGCCCGGGGCGGGGGCGACGCGCTGCCCGACCTGCGCATGGGCGCGGACCTCTGAACCGCTGGCCCCGCGCCCGGTCCCCTCGTCCGGAGCGGGCGCGGAACGCCGCCGGGGGCGCCGCGGGCCGGGAATGACCTGCGGCGCCCCCGGACGGGTCGGGGCTTGTCGGGTCAGGGCTTGTTGGGCGTCGGGCGCCGGCTGGACTGGGCGCCGCGCCGCGGCTTGCGCACCGAGAGCCCGAGGGCCCCGCTGCCCTGCTCCAGGATGTGGCGGGCCCGGTTCACCGTGCCCCGGGGCGTGCGGGCGGGGGCGGCCTCCGCCCTGGCGTCGTCCTCCCCGTCGCCGTCGGCCTCGGCCTCCCCGTCCAGGTGGGGCATCGCCCGGGTCGGCCGGACCTCCCTGCCGGACTCCCCGTCCCCCGACGCGGCGCCCAGGTGCGGCAGGACCTCGGTCGGCTTCTCCTCGTCGGCGCCCGGGGACGCCTTCGGGCGGCCGGACTCCAGGTGCGGAAGCACGTCGGTGGCCTCCTGGTCCACCGGCCGGATGGGCCGGGTGCGCTCCGTGGCGGCCGGATCGGCGGCGGTGTCGCGCACCTGCTCGTTCTCCTCGCGCACGGCCTCCTTCCAGGCCCGCTCCTCCTCCGACTCGCGCCGGTCCTGCCGGGCGTTCTCGGCCCGCCAGGAGCGCCAGTTGCGCACCGCGGGGGTGACGACCGGCCAGGTCACCTTCGCCGGGCGCGACAGCGCGTGCCACAGGTAGGCGGTGGTGCCCCAGGCCTCCATGGCCCGGCGCGCCTTGGTGATGGTGAAGAAGCTGGGCAGGGCCAGCAGCAGCTGCGGCCAGGCCAGCGCCAGCGCGGCGAAGAGCGGGTACATGCCCCCGCCGACCACCGACGCGGCCGCGCCGATCACCACCGGGACCAGGGCCAGCGTGATGCGCAGCCCGGTGAACTGGCGGAAGCGGTGCAGCGAACGGCGCGCGGAGACCTGCGGCACCAACCCCTCTGGAAGGGGTGTGGGCTGCACGACCAGCGCGAGCAGCATCGTTCCCACGCCCACGCTGGCGGCCAGCAGTATCGTCCACCCCGAGGCGGCCAGGTCGCCGCCGACCAGCAGGTAGACCACGCCCAGCACGGGCAGCGGCGCGGGGAGCCAGAACAGCGCCCGTCTGCGCAGCTCCCCCTCCTGAGTGGGCGCGAGAACGTAATCGATCATCGGACGGAAGAGCCGGGACCCTATCCTCGGTCGCTCGACCACAGCGTTGACCCCCCAAGAACGTCGTGACGGGGCGGTGCGGGGACCTTCGCCCGAGGATGACGCAGCCTCAACGGTCCCGTCGGCAACCCGCCCACCACAAAGCTATCCCTTTTCATGTGGTCCCCGGGCGTACACAACCAGTTACCGACATACCCGGCTCTGGTGAAACTTCCATAAGGGGACGGACATGGCAGGCAACGATCAGGTCACGCGGCGGGTTCCCGCCGCCGCGCCGTGACCGGAACCGGCCGCCCCCGCCCGCGGGGGTCAGTCGTGGGTCCGCGCGAGCCGCCCGAGGGCGACCGCCACGCGCAGGACGAAGGAGCCGCGCCCGTCCGAGGGCGTGCGCCCGGTGAGCTCGGCGATCCGGCTGAGCCGGTAGCGGACCGTGTTGGGGTGCACGAACAGCATCCGCGCGGTGGCCTCCAGCGACGAGGCGTGCTCCAGGTACACCGACAGGGTGTCCAGCAGGGGCGACCCCGCGCCCAGCAGGGGCACGTACACCTCCTCGACCAGCTGCCCGCGGGCCTCGGCCTCGCCCTGGAGCGCGCGTTCGGGCAGCAGGTCGTCGGCGAGCACGGGGCGCGGCGCGTCCGGCCAGGCCACGGCGGCCCGCAGCCCGTTGACCGCGGCGCGCAGCGAGGCCCCCGCGGCCCGCAGGTCGGGGACGGCGGGCCCCACCACCACCGGGCCCGAGCCGAAGAGCCCGGCCAGCGGTTCGGCGGCGGGCGCCGGCAGGTCCTCCGCCGGGTAGCGGTCCCCCACGCCGATCACCACGACCACGCGGCGGCCCTGCATCCCGGCCAGCACGTCGTGGCCCAGGCGGCGCGCGGCCGAGCGCAGGTCGTCCAGGACCTTGCCGCCGTCGTCCTCGCCGACCTCCCCGACGACCGCGACGACCGGGGTGTGCGACCAGCCCAGCGCCGAACCCCAGGTCTGGAGGCCGTCCTCCTGGTCGCCGTGGAGCAGGGCGTCCACGATCAGGGCCTCCAGGCGCGCGTCCCACGCGCCCCGCGCCTCGGCTGCGCGCGCGTAGACCTTCGCGGAGCTGAAGGCCACCTCGCGCGTGTAGCGCAGCACGGCCTCGCGCAGCTGCTGGGCGCCGCCGGGCGCGGCCAGCTCCTCCACCTGGCCCTCGACCACGTCGATGACCACGCGGATCATGTCGACGGTCTGCTGGAGGGAGACCGAGCGCGTGAGCTCGCGCGGCGCGGTGCCGAAGACCTCGACGGTGATGGCCGGGCGTCCGCGCACCGGGTTGCGGAACCAGTCGACGAAGGCGGCCACCCCGGACTGGGCGACCAGGCCGATCCACGAGCGGTCCTCGGCCGACATCCGGCGGAACCAGCCGAGGCGCTGCTCCATGCGCGCCACGGCGGCCGTGCCGAGCACGCCCATGGAGCGCTCCAGGCGGCGCACGGTCTCGGCGCGGACGCGTTCCTGCTCCGTGGGGACGGACATGTCCGCGCCGTTCGGGGCCGCCGAGGCGCCCTGGTCGTCCGGGGTCTGGTGGGGTTCGGTGTTCACCTCTCCAGGTTCGCATCCCGCGGCACCCGGCCGACGGGCCGCCCCGCGTCCGCGGCGGACGAGGACCGCTGGCGTCACCGGGCGCGCGCGCAGCGTACCGTCGAAGGGTGACCTCTCCCACCGGTTCCGGGCCCGTGGACGCACGTTCGGCACCGTTTTGTGGAGTCCCAACAAACGGTGTCGAGTAAGTTCGTGCTCCTCCCCCTCTGACCGGTGATCTCCTACAGGGCAAGGTTGATGTCGTGCTTGTAATCGTTGCTCCCGGCCAAGGCGCCCAGGTTCCCGGCTTCCTCTCCCCGTGGCTCGAACTGCCCGGTGTCTCCGCGCAGGTCGAGGCGTGGTCCGAGGTCGCCGGGCTGGACCTGGTGCGCTACGGCACCACCGCGGACGCGGACGAGATCCGTGACACAGCGGTCGCCCAACCCCTGCTGGTCGGGGCCGGCCTCGTCGCGGCCTCCGCCGTGCTCGGCCCCCTGTCCTCCCCCTCCCCCGCGCTGCCCGCCGAGGGCGCCCTGCTGGACGCCGTCGCGGGCCACAGCGTCGGCGAGTTCACGGCCGCCGTGATCGCCGGGGTCCTGTCCCCCAAGGACGCCCTGAGGCTGGTCGCCGAGCGCGGCCGGGGCATGGCCGAAGCCGCGGCGCGGACCGAGACTGGAATGACCGCCGTGCTCGGCGGCGACCGCGAGCAGGTGCTGGCGGCGATCGCCGCCGCCGGGCTGACCGCGGCCAACGACAACGGCTCCGGACAGATCGTGGCCGCCGGTACCACCGCGCAGCTCGCGGCCTTCGCCGAGAACCCGCCCGAGCGGGCGCGGCTGCGTTCGCTGTCGGTCGCGGGCGCCTTCCACACCGAGCACATGGCCCCGGCCGTGGAGCGGGTGCGGGCGGCGGCGGCCCCCCTGTCCCCCTCCGACCCCACGGTGCGCCTGCTCTCCAACGCCGACGGCGCCGTGGTCGAGAGCGGACCCGAGTACCTGGAGCGCCTCATCACCCAGGTCTCCTCCCCGGTCCGCTGGGACGCGTGCACGCAGACCCTGGCCGACCTGGGCGTGACCGCGATGATCGAACTCACCCCGGCGGGCACGCTCACCGGCCTGGCCAAGCGCGCGCTGCGCGGGGTCGAGCTCCTCGCGGTCAAGACCCCCGACGACCTCGACCGCGCCGGCGCCCTCGTCAAGGAGCACGCCGGGAACCCCGCGGCCACCGACCAGGAAGGCTAACCATGTTCAGCTCCCCGAGAGCTCCCGGAGGCGCGGCGATCACCGCCTTCGGCGAGTACCAGCCCTCCAGGGTCATGACCAACGCCGACCTCGAAGAGCGCGTCGACACCAGCGACGAGTGGATCCAGAGCCGCGTGGGCATCCGGGAGCGGCGCATCGCGGGTCCCGAGGACACCGTGACCAGCATGGCCGTGGCCGCGGGCGGCAAGGCCCTGGCCGCCGGCGGCCTGTCCCCCGAGGACGTCGACCTGGTGATCGTGGCCACCTGCACCGTGCAGGACCAGATCCCCAACACGGCCGCCACCGTCGCCGCCAGGCTGGGCATCACCGCCCCGGGCGCCTTCGACCTCAACGCCGCCTGCGCGGGCTTCTGCTACGCCCTGGGCGTGGCCTCGGACATGGTCCGCGGCGGCAGCTCCCGCAACGTGCTGGTGATCGGCTCGGAGAAGCTCAGCGACTGGGTGGACTGGGACGACCGCGGCACCTGTGTGATCTTCGCCGACGGCGCCGGGGCCGCGATCGTCTCCGCCTCCGAGGAGCAGGGCGTCGGCCCCGTGGTGTGGGGCTCCTCCGGCGAGCGGGCCGACAAGATCCACCTGCGCGAGGGCAAGTACCTGTGGCAGGAGGGCCAGGCGGTCTTCCGCTGGACCACCACCGAGCTGTACAAGGTCGCCCTGGAGGCCATGGAGAGGGCGGGTGTGGAGCCCTCGGAGCTGACCGCCTTCGTCCCCCACCAGGCCAACCTGCGTATCGTGGAGGCCATCGCCAAGAAACTGGGCGCGCCCCAGGCACTCGTGGCCCGCGATATCGTCACCGCTGGCAACACCTCCTCCGCGTCCATCCCTCTCGCGCTCTCGCGGATGATCGGACGCGGGGAGCTGCCGTCGGGGAGCACCGTACTCACCCTGGGCTTCGGAGCGGGGCTGGTCTACGCCGCCCAGGTGATCCGCATTCCCTGATCACCCGCCCGAACCCGCGGTCACACCACGCCAGCCGGGTCCGCGAGTCCGCGGCTCACGTGGTGTCCCTGAGCCGACACGAATCACCGAGCAAGGAGAAAGACGACATGGCCCAGCACAGCGAGCAGGAGATCCTCAAGGGCCTCGGCGAGATCATCGAGGAGATCGTCGGGACCGAGCCCTCCGAGGTCACCCCCGACAAGAGCTTCGTCGACGACCTGGACATCGACTCGCTGTCCATGGTGGAGATCGCCGTCGCCGCCCAGGACAAGTTCGGCGTGGAGATCCCGGACGACCAGCTCAAGGACCTCAAGACGGTCCAGGACGTCATCAACTTCATCCAGAAGTAGAACCGTTCGGGGCGGCGGGACACACCCCGTCCCGCCGCCCGACCAGCCGCCACGACCGGCTTCCCCTCACATCCGCCAACGCCCCCGGCCCCACAGCCGGGAACGACCCACGAGAAGGGCGATCGGATCATGTCCAAGACCGATGTCGTCGTCACCGGCCTCGGCGCCACCACCCCCCTCGGGGGTGACGTCGCGACCACATGGTCCGCGCTCCTCGACGGCCGCTCCGGCATCAGCATGCTGCCGGAGGAGTGGCACGAGAAGCTCCCGGTGCACTTCGCCGGCCAGATCGCGCAGGAACCCTCCGAGAAGCTCCCCAGGCCGCGCCTGCGCCGCCTGGACCGCACGCAGCAGTTCGCGCTGATCGCCGCGAAGGAGGCCTGGCAGGACGCCGGCTCCCCCGAGGTGGACCCGATCCGCCTGGGCGTGGTGGTCTCCAGCGGGATCGGCGGCATCCTCACCATCCTGGAGCAGTACGACACCTTCCGTGAGAAGGGCTGGAAGCGGGTCTCCCCCTTCACCGTGCCCATGCTCATGCCCAACAGCCCCGCCGCCGCGATCAGCCTGGAGTACACCGCCCGGGCCGGTTCGCACGTGCCGGTGAGCGCCTGCGCCTCCAGCGCCGAGGCCATCGCCAACGGCGTGGACATGATCCGCTCCGGCCGCGCCGACGTGGTGATCGCGGGCGGTACCGAGGCCGCGATCCACCCGCTCAACATCGCCTCGTTCGCGTCCATGCGCGCGCTGTCCACACGCAATGACGACCCGCAGCACGCCTCCCGCCCCTGGGACAAGGACCGCGACGGGTTCGTCATGGGCGAGGGCGCGGGCATCCTCATCCTGGAGTCGGCCGAGCACGCCGCCCGCCGGGGCGCCCGCGTGTACGCGCACGCCTCGGGCGTGGGCTACACCAACGACGCCTACGACATCGTCCAGCCCGAGCCGGAGGGCACCGGCCAGGCCCGCGCCATCACCCAGGCCCTGGCTGACGCCGACCTCACCCCCGAGGACGTCGTGCACGTCAACGCGCACGCCACCTCCACCCCGGCCGGGGACGTGGGCGAGACGCGCGCGATCCGCACCGCGCTGGGCGACTCCGTCGCCGACCGCGTCGCGGTGACCTCCACCAAGTCCATGACCGGCCACCTGCTGGGCGGTGCGGGCGCCGTGGAGTCGATCGCCACCATCCTGGCGCTGCACGACGGGCGCATCCCGCCGACCATCAACATCGAGGAGCTCGACCCGGGCGTGGCCGTGGACATCGTCCGCGACAAGCCCCGGGACATGCCCGCGGGCGACGTGGCGGCCATCAACGAGTCCTTCGGGTTCGGCGGCCACAACATCGCGGTGGTCTTCCGCCGCGCCTGACCCCTCGCCGGACGCGGCCTCCGCGTCGGCGAACCCCGCACCGCCCGCCAGGCCCGACCCGGCGGGCGGTGTCGTGTGCGCTCCGGGCCGCGCCGCGGGCGGAAGGGGCCGGGAGGGGTCCGGGCAGGCCCGCGCACGTCCGGGAGAGCGCCCCTCACCGTCGGTACGCGATTGCCTCCGGACGTGAACGCCGCCGAGCCTCCCTCCCTACACCCCGGTGAAGGGGAGGGGAACAGCCGAGAACAAGTCTTCAGGTGGGACCGATTCGGGGTCACCATGAGGACTGTGACTGCGCTGCATCCCCAACACACTCCCACGGCGCATCCGGACGGGCCGGGTGCGGTCGCCCGCCGTGCCCCGGGCGCCCCCGGCTACCAGCCCGTCGTCGACCTGGACTCGGGGGCCGTGGTGGCCGTGGAGGTCACCGCCTCCCCGCCGCCCAGCGCGCGGGGCTCCTACGCGGAGGTGACCCCCCAGGAGGAGTCGGCCGTGGCCGAGTGGCTCCTGGCCCTGGTCCGGGAGACCGCCGTGTCCGAGAGCCTGCTGCCGATGGTCCTGCCGCTGCCCGCGCGGATCCTGGCCGGGGAGGGGTTCGCCCCCCTGGTGGAGAGCCTGCTGCGCCGTGCGGGCCGCCGGCCGCGCGACATCACCTTCATGCTCAGCCCGGACATGGCCGAGCTGGCGCGCAGGACCGTGGTGGCCGGGGTCTCCCGCCTGCGCGCGGCGGGTTTCCGGTGCGGGTTCGGGACGGCGATGGTGCGCCCGGACCTGGTGGTGGAGGCCGCGCCGTTCCTGATGCGGATCGACCCGGCGATCGTGTCCGGCGTGGCCGGGGACCAGCGGCACGCCACCGTGGTGGAGGGCCTGGCGCGGATCGGCCGGGGCAGCGGCGTGTACGCGCTGGCCTCGGGCGTGGGCACCGCCGAGGACGTGGTGCGGCTGCGCCGCTGCGGGATACGCGTGGGCACGGGGCCGTTCTTCGCCGACCGCGCGTGGCGGCCCGGCGAGCGGGTGACCCCGGTGCCCGAGCCGAGCACCGGGCAGGACGGGGAGGAGGACTCCGGGCCCCGGGTCACCGAGTTCATGGTGCCGCCCGTGGGACTGGACTCCGACGCCACCGCCGAACAGGTTCTGGAGTCCTTCACCGGGGACCCGGCGCTGAACAGCGTCATCCTCGTCGACCACCGGGACCGCCCGGTCGGGGTCGTCGACCGCACGCGCTTCCTGCTGTCGGTGACGGGCCGCTACGGGCACGCCCTGCACGCCAAGCGTCCGGCGCTGCGGCTGGCCGAGCCCCCGCGCACGGTTCCGGCGTGGATGTCGGCGCTGGCGGCGCTGCGGGTGGCGGGTCAGGACACCGAGCGGGTCTACGACGACCTGATCGCCACCAACTCCTACGGCCAGTGCCTGGGCGTGGTGCACATCAGCGACCTCATCCAGTCCCTGTCGCGCAGCTGAGCGGTGGAAGGGACGGCGCCCCGCACCGATTCCGGTACGGGGCGCCGCCGCACGTGGGCGAGCGGGCGGCTCAGTCCACCGGGTCGGGCCCCTTGGTGCCCGAGGGGCTGCTGGTGGGCTCGCTCTCGGCCGGGTCGAAGCCGTTGTAGGTGCCCTCCCAGGCCTTGCCCTCCTCGATGGTCCTGGCGATCCGGGACCGGGTGTCCTCGTCGTGCAGGTAGTCCAACTCGGGGCGCTTGGGCAGCCGGCCGTCCCCGGAGGAGCGGCCCATGGCGCGGCGGCGCAGCCACGGCACCAGGTGCTGGCGGGCCCAGCGTCGGTTCTCCCGGCGGCGCAGGATGCGGGGCAGCTGCCGGGGCGGGGTGGTCCACGGGTCGGTCCAGGACTCGGGCGGGCCCATGGGGAAGCCGAGCAGGTCGGCCACGCGCGCGGCGACGATCTGGTGACCCGCGCCGTTGAGGTGGAGGCGGTCGTCGCTCCAGGCGCGGGAGTCGGTCAGGGCGTTGAGCGCCCACAGGTCGACGATCTCGGTGCCGGTGCGCTCGGCGACGGCGCGCATGTGCATGCTGAACACGGCGATGCGGCCGCGGTAGTAGCGCAGGACCGGGATCCACCCGGTGTCGTGACCGGACAGGATCACCACGCGGATCCCGGCGTCGCGGAGCTGGCGGATGCCCCACTCGAAGTGCTCGGCCAGCCGGTCGAGGTCCCCTCCGGGGCGCAGGACGTCGTTGCCCCCGGCCAGGACGGTGACCAGGTCGGGCTTCCAGGCCAGCGTCTGGTCGAGCTGCTCACCGAAGATGTGGCGCATCCGGCGCCCGCGCACGCCCAGGTTGGCGTAGCGGAAGTCGGGGGTCACCGTGGCCAGGTGCTCCGCCAGTCGGTCGGCGAAGCCCCGGTACTCTCCGTCCGGGCCGCTGTCGTCTTCCATCCCCTCGGTGATGCTGTCGCCGATCGCCACGTAGGACCGGATGGGGTCCGGTCTGTGTGTGCGAACGGCCGCTGGGGGATTCGTCTCAAGGTCTGTCACGTCAACCAATCATCCGGCTCGACCGTCCCACGCCTGCGCGCGCCGAGGATGCGCGGGTACGGCAATCGTGGTGTCGGGCCGCGGGTCCGGCCACCACCCGTGTCCGAACACCGTCGACCCCTGTCGGCCACCGGGCGCGGCCGTCCGGCCGGAAGGTCGAAGGTCGCCCGGGCGAGGGACAGTGCCCGTCCAGCATACCCGCGGCCGACGACGGAGCGCCGGGAACGGAGTGTGTCGGCACACCCCGCCACGCGCCATCCTTCCCCGGCGGATCGCGCGCGCCCGTTGCGCGCAGGGGGCGGCCGTGTGAAGGCGCCGTGAACACCGACGACCGGTCGGTCCGGGAGGAACCCGAGGTCCGGTATGAGGTAACTCACAGGTCCGCGCGGGTCCGGGTGCCGGAAGGCCCTCGTCACGGTCATCACACAGCGCAGTCACGGACCGGTCGCGGTGGACCTGGCACGCCCGGGGGTACCCATGTGGCGTCAGGGGACGTACGATCTCGGGGAAGTGCTCACGGCACCCCTGTCCCCCGGCTCGCCGTGCCCGCCCGTGGCACACGGACCGGCCTCCCGTCCGGCCTTCCCGCGGGCGAGGGGCGCGTACTGTGGTGCATCGAACCGAAGGCCCGTGCGGTTCCTCCCCAATTCACGTGCAGACACCAGGAGGTCGAGGTCCCCAGCGGATGAACGCCGTCTCTCCGATCTGCCTCGTCGACCTCGCGCCCGCACTGCGGTGGTCGAGGTCGCCGGACGTGGCACCCCTGCTCCACCACGACCGTCTGATCGACGGCTGGTGGCACTCGCTGCCCGTCGCACGCGTCCTGGACATCGCGGGACCGCCCTGGCTCGCGCACGGCATCGCCCGCCTGGCGCTGGAGCAGTGGGCGCACCTGCCGCTGGCCGAGTTCCTGCCGAGCCTGCGCACCCAGCTGGTGGAATGCTCCGACCTCTCCGAGCCCGTGCGCGGCGCGGTCGTGGCCGCCGCCGGGGACTGGGACCGCCTCATCTCCACGAGTCCGCAGGAGATCGGCGCGTGGCCGCTCGCCGACTGCGACCCCATGGACATCCTGAGCACGGTGGCCTGGCGGGCGCTACAGCCCTGCTGTGAGCTTCCCGGAGGGCCCACCCCCTCCCCCGCCCTGATGATGGAGGCCGTGCGCACCATCGCCCACTGGCTGCCCGACTCCGCGCCCGAGCACGTGCACAGCGCACTGGAGTACCTCACCGCCGCCACGGGCTCCGGTACGGGGACCGAGGGCTCCGGGCATGCGGCGCCGCCGCAGACCCCGGCGACCCGCGCGATCCGCACCCTGCGGGCCCTGCGCGCGCAGCGCGGCGAGGAGGCCGGGGCCTCCGGCGCCCCGGTCCGGGAGCAGGCGGCCACGGCCATGGTCAGTTCGGCCGCGATGATCCCCGGCTCCGTCCTGCACACCGAGGCCGTGGGCGGCGACGGCGCGCACAGCGAGGGCGCGGGCGACCTGCGCTCGCAGTTCCGCAGCTCCCTGCTGGGCCCCGGGCGCACCCTGCGCCGCCCCAGCTTCGGTCCGCCCAAGGCCATGCGCCCCGACCACGCCGAGGAGCGCCCCCCCGCCCCGGCTCTGGGCCAGCACCCCCTGGTGGACCTGGTCGAGGAGATGTTCCGCTCCTGGCCGGAGCTGGAGCGCACGGTGGCCGCCGAGCGCCTGTTCGCCACCGACCCCATCAGCATCCGCGTGCTCTCGGAGCAGATCGCGGTGGACGTCACCGAGATCCGCTCCGCCCAGCGCAAGGTGGAGGAGCGCCTGCTGCGCTGGCTCAACGCCCCCGAGGGGGCCGCGATCACCAAGCACCTGCGCGAGCTGTCCGAGCAGCTCGGCGCGGCGACCACCATCGACCGCCTGATCAACGCCCACCCCGACCACCCGGTGGACGTGCCCACCCTCAACACGCCGCTGTGGCGGGTGATCATCACCCTGTTCACCGACCGGCGCATGCACAACGGCTGGCTGATCGCCGACGACCCCAACCGGCTGCGCTGGCAGACCCGCGAGCTGTTGAGCGACGCCCCCAGCATGACCGAGGCCGGGATCCGGCTCAGCCGGATCGGCATCCGCCAGCAGGAGCTGCGCGCCTGGCTGCTGAGCACCCCCGGGGTGAGCCTGAGGGACGGGCACGTGTTCACGGACCCGTCGGTGCCCATGGAGATGCCGACCAACCACCCGGGCCACACCGCCCCGGAGGAGTCGGGGGCCACCACCGAGAACGGCCTGCCCATACGGCGGCGCATGGACGCGCAGCCGTCCGCGGCCCCGGCCGAGCCCGCCCCCGCCCAGCAGCACAGACCCGGACCCGAACAGGCTCCCGCGGCCTTCGGCGCCGCCGCCCTGGACCCGCACCGCGTCGTGCCCCTGGGTCCGGCGCCCGGCCAGGTCCACGGCCTGCCGCCCACGGCCCCGGTCGTGGCGCCCGCCCCGCCCTCGCGGCCCGGCGCGAGCGACCCGGCCATGGCGGCCCGCTGCTTCCGCGCCCCCGATGGGCGCTGGTGGCACCGCATCGACATCACCGCCGACCACCTCAACGGCGCGCCCGTGGCCGTCCCCACCGGGTACGCCACCCACCTGGGGCTCCAGCCCGGGCGGCTGCTGTGCCTGACCGCCCCGGGCGCGGACCTGCTGGTGCTGGTCTGGCGCGACCAGCCGGCGTTCGACTCCCTGCGCCCCCTGCTGCGCCGCCAGGCCGCCCAGCCCGGCGACCGCGTGTTCATCACCGTGGCGGGCGACCGCCTGGACGCCCGCAAGCTGCCCGCCACCGACCTGAGCGGCTACTCCTCCACGGCACGGGCGCTGCACCTGAGCGGCTACACCGCGCCCGCCTCCACCGAGGACGCCCTGAAGATCCTCTCCCGCCGGATCACCGACAACGACGACGAGGCCTTCGCCGACCCCCAGTCGCTGATCGACCTGCTCTCCCTGCGCGGTGACAACGACATCGCCGCGGAGCTGCGCGCGGGCATGTTCGCCGCGCACTAGGCACGCCCGGAGAAGAGCGCCCGCCGCCCCCGGCCGCGGGCGCTCTCCGCGTGCCGGGCCCCGTTCGCGCCCGGCCGTCGAGACCCCTCCCGCCCGGGGGCCGGTGGCGGCGGCTTCGGGCCGCCGGGGCCCTCTTCCCCGTACGCTCCCCCCACCCCGCCTCCGCCGCGTACACCCCTGCGGCACCGCGGAGCGCGGCAGCGGTGCCGCGCTTCCTGTGCGAACAGGGCGTTACGACACACTGAAGACACACAAAGTTCCCATGAACACACACAAAGACAGAAGCAAAAACACACAAACCCTAGAAGTGGCCTTCCGCGTGTGGTTGACTACGCACCGCCCCCTTTCCGGGTGCGGTCCCACCCCTGCTTCACGACCACACTGAGGAGTTCCATGTCCGCCGCGTTCTCACGAGGCAAGTCGCTCGCCCTCACCCTGGCCCTGGGCCTACTGCTCTCCCTCGGTCTCACGGTGGGCGCCGCCGCCCCCGCCGCGGCCGCGGGCACCTTCCGCCTGTGCAACGTGTCCTCCAACTACACGGCCTACGCCGACTTCGGCGGCTTCACCACCTTCGTGGTCAGCCCCGGCCAGTGCACCAGCGTCGGCCTCGGCTCCTCCGGCGCCTCCTACTCCGTGACGATCCGGGGGACCTGGGCCAACTCCCAGTCCAAGACCACCACGCAGTACCGGATCCCCTCCGGCCGCAGCGCCGACTTCCACGCCGGCGGCAGCTTCGCCGCTCCCCAGTTCACCCCCCTCGTCTACTGACGGCTCTGAGCACCCGCGCCCGAAGGCCCTGACGCTCCCGCGGCCCCCGCGCCCGACCGCGCGGGGGCCGTTCACCCCACGGTGCGGGCGGTCCGCGCACGCGAACGGGCCGGTCCCCGAGGGGTACCGGCCCGTTCGCGCGACGGCGCGTGTCAGACGTTGAAGCCCAGCATGCGCAGCTGGTCGCGCCCGTCGTCGGTGATCTTGTCCGGACCCCACGGCGGCATCCAGACCCAGTTGATCTTGACCTCGCGGCCGAACTCGTCCAGGGCCGAGACGGCCTGGTCCTCGATCACGTCGGTCAGGGGGCACGCCGCGCTGGTCAGGGTCATGTCCAGCGTGATCACCTGCTCCTCGGCGTTCACCCCGTACAGCAGGCCCAGGTCGACGACGTTCACGCCCAGCTCGGGGTCGATCACGTCCTTGAGCGCCTCGCTGATCTCCTCGACCAGCGCCTCCGCCTCCGGGGAGAGGGGGGCGGTCTCGGCGGCCTCGGCGGCCTCGGTCGTTGTCGTCTCGTTCTCGCTCATCAGACGGCTTCCTTCTCCAGGGACTGCGACACGGCGTCCTTCCAGGCCATCCACCCCAGCAGGGCGCACTTGATCCGCGCGGGGTACTTGGACACGCCGACGAACGCCACGGCGTCCTCCAGCACGTCCTCGTCGGGCTCGCCCTTGCCCTTGGACTGCATCAGCTCGGTGAAGGCGTCCAGGGTGGTCATGCCCTCGGCGACGGTGCGGCCGATGAGCAGGTCGGTCAGCACCGAGGTGCTGGCCTGGCTGATCGAGCAGCCCATCCCGTCGTAGGAGACGTCGCTGACGACGGCCTCGCGGTCGAGCGCGTCGGAGCCCTCGGCGGGGGTCAGCGCCACCCGGAGCGTCACCTCGTCCCCACAGGTGGGGTTGATGTGGTGCGCCTCCGCGTTGTGCGGATCGCGCAGGCCCTTGTGGTGCGGGTTGCGGTAGTGGTCCAGGATGATCTCCTGGTACATCGCGTCCAACTGCATGGTCAGGCTGTTCCTCGCTCTAGGGCCGGGTTCCGAAGAACTTCTGTGCGGCCCTGATGGCCTCCACGAGCGCGTCCACGTCCTCCGACGTGTTGTAGAGGTAGAAGGACGCGCGCGTGGTCGCGACGACGCCCAGCCTGCGGTGCAGCGGCCAGGCGCAGTGGTGGCCCACCCGGACCTCCACCCCCAGGTCGTCGAGGACCTGGCCCACGTCGTGCGGGTGGATGTCGTCCACGGCGAAGGACACGGCGCCGCCGCGGTCCACCGCCTCGGTGGGGCCGACGATCCGCACGCCCTCCAGGGCGCCGATCCGCTCCAGCGCGTACTCGGTGAGCGCGTGCTCGTGCTCGGCGACACGGTCCATGCCCACGCGGGACAGGTAGTCGCAGGCCGCGGCCAGGCCGACGGCCTGCGGGGCCATCGGCACACCGGCCTCGAAGCGCTGGGGCGGCTCGGCCCAGGTGGAGTACTCCATGTGGACCACGCCGATCATGGAGCCGCCGGTGATGAACGGCGGGATGGCCTCCAGCAGCTCCCGGCGCCCCCAGAGCACGCCGATCCCGTTGGGACCGAGCATCTTGTGCCCGGAGAAGACCAGGAAGTCCACGCCCAGCGCGGTCACGTCGACCGGCATGTGCGGGACCGACTGGCAGGCGTCCAGCACGGTCAGCGCGCCGACCTCGCGGGCCCGGGCGACGATCTCGCCGACCGGGTTCACGGTGCCCAGCACGTTGGACTGGTGGCTGAACGCCACCACCTTGGTGCGCTCGTTGACCAGGTCGGCGATGCCCGACAGGTCCAGGCGCCCCTCGTCGGTCACCGGGAACCAGCGCAGCGTCGCCCCGGTGCGCTGGCACAGCTGCTGCCAGGGCACCAGGTTGGCGTGGTGCTCCATCTCGGTCACCACGACCTCGTCGCCGGGCCCCACCTGGAAGCGGCGCAGCTCCTCGTCGGCGGTCGCGGAGTTGCTCAGCGCGTAGGCCACCAGGTTGACGCCCTCGGTGGCGTTCTTGGTGAACACCACCTCACCGGCGTCGGCCCCGATGAACCGGGCGATGGTCTCCCGGGCCGCCTCGTAGGCGTCGGTCGCCTCCTCCGCGAGCTGGTGCGCGCCACGGTGCACCGCCGCGTTGTGCTGTTCGTAGAACTCACGTTCGGCGTCGAGCACCTGACGGGGTTTCTGCGAAGTGGCCCCGGAGTCGAGGTACACCAGCGGCCGCCCGTCGCGGACGGTCCGGGAGAGGATCGGGAAGTCCT
This sequence comes from Nocardiopsis synnemataformans DSM 44143, assembly GCA_000340945.1. Lineage (GTDB taxonomy): Bacteria > Actinomycetota > Actinomycetes > Streptosporangiales > Streptosporangiaceae > Nocardiopsis > Nocardiopsis synnemataformans. The sequence goes on from ANAW01000231.1 coordinate 17,064, forward strand.
CCCGGATCGCCGCGACGTCGAGCGGGGCCGCCCCGGCCCGACCGAACTCGCGGACTGTGGTCATGGGTTACGCGCCCGCCTTCACGAAACGCTCGTAGCCCTCGGCCTCCAGCACGTCGGCCAGCTCCGGGCCGCCGGACTCGGCGATGCGGCCGCCCGCGAACACGTGCACGAAGTCGGGCTTCACGTAGTTGAGGATCCGGGTGTAGTGCGTGATGAGCATGACGCCCATCTCGCCGCCGGCCTTGGCGCGGTTGACGCCCTCGGAGACGACCTTGAGCGCGTCGACGTCCAGGCCGGAGTCGGTCTCGTCCAGGATGGCGACCTTGGGCTTGAGCAGCTCCAGCTGGAGGATCTCGTGGCGCTTCTTCTCACCGCCGGAGAAACCCTCGTTGACGCCGCGGGCGGCGAAGGCCGAGTCGATGGACAGGTCCTTCATCGCCCCCTGGAGCTCCTTGGAGAACTGGCGGAGCTTGGGGGCCTCGCCGCGCACCGCGGTGACGGAGCTGCGCAGGAAGTTGGACATGGACACGCCGGGGACCTCGACCGGGTACTGCATGGCCAGGAACACGCCGGCGCGGGCGCGCTCGTCGACGCTCATCTCCAGGATGTTCTCGCCGTCGACGAGGACATCGCCCTCGGTGATCTCGTAGCGCGGGTGGCCCGCGATCGCGTAGGCGAGGGTGGACTTGCCCGAGCCGTTGGGGCCCATGATGGCGTGGGTCTCACCGGAGTTGACGGTCAGGTCAACGCCCTTGAGGATCTCCTGCCGCTCGCCCTCACCGATGAGGACGTCGGCGCGCAGGCCGCGGATTTCGAACTTGGTCATATCAGCCTCAGGAATTCTTCTCATCCAGCGAGACGAGCACGTCGTCGCCGTCGATCTTCACGTCGTAGGTGGGGACCGCCTGGGTCGCGGGCGGGTTGATCGGCGCCCCCGAACGCAGGTCGAAGCAGGAGCCGTGCAGCCAGCACTCGATGGTGCCGTCCTCGACCTCGCCCTCGGACAGACGGACCTCGGCGTGCGAGCACACGTCCCGCACGGCGTACACCTCGCCCTCGCTGCGGACCAGGGCGATGGGCGTCTCGTCGTCGGTCTCGATCCCGAGGACCCCCTCCTCGGGGATCTCGGAGAGCTCGGCGACCTTCACCCAGCGTCCGGCCTCACTCATGGGCGGCCAGCTTGCGCTCGACCTTGGCCATGATCTCCTCACGCAGTTCCTCGACCGGGATCCGGTTGATGAGCTCCAGGAAGTAGCCGCGGATGACCAGGCGCCGGGCCTCGTCCTCCGGGATGCCCCGGGAGCGCAGGTAGAACAGGTGGATGTCGTCGAGGCGACCGCTGGCAGCGGCGTGCCCGGCGCCCTCCACCTCACCGGTGAAGATCTCCAGGTTGGGCACCGAGTCCACGCGGGTGTCGTCGGTGAGCTGGAGGTTGCGGTTGTGCTCGTAGGAGTCGGTGCCGGTGGTGCCCTCACCGATGATCACGTCGCCGATCCACACACCGTGGGCGCCCTTGCCGCTCAGCGCGCCCTTGTACTCCACCCGCGAGCGGGTGTTGGACATGTTGTGGTCGATGAGCGAGCGGTGCTCGTGGTGCTGGCCCTCGCCGCTGAAGTACAGCCCGTGGAGCTCGGCGTTGGCGCCGCGCCCCTTGTAGGCCACCTTCGGGGAGAGCCGGACCAGGTCGCCGCCCAGGGTGATCACGATCGACTTGAACGTGGCGTCCTTGGCCACCTGGGCGTTGTGCTGCGAGACGTCGACGGCGTCGCCGTCCCAGTCCTGGACGCTGACCAGCGTCAGGCGCGCGCCCTCGCCGACGTGGATGTCCACGCTGCCCGCGCGCACGCCCGTGCCGGTCTGGTTGAGGACCACGACCGCCTCGGCGAGCGGCTTGACGTCCAGGACGAACTGGTCGTAGCGCGTGCCGCCCTGGGCCCGGCGGTTGACGACGACCGGCCGCTCCAGGGCCGCGCCCTGCGCGACCGTGATGACCGTGGCCTCCTCGAAGGAGGTGTAGGCCTGGGCGATGACGCGGTCGGCGGGGAACCCGGCGGTGCCGAGCCGCGCGTCGCCGCGGCCGACCGTCTCGACGGTGGCGCCCTCGGGGGCGTCCACGTCGAGCTTGTCGGTGCCGTCGGCGACGGCGCTGCCGTCGTGCAGGCCCTTGAGGCGGCGGATCGGAGTGAAGCGCCACTCCTCCTCGCGGCCGCCCGGGACGGGGAAGTCGTTCACGTCGAAGGACCCGTGGGTGGCCAACTTGGAGAACGGGATCTCCCCGAGGCCGTGGCTGTGGGCCTTGGGTTCGGTGCTGGGGCTGGTCAACTTAACCAACCGCTCCTTCCATCTGAAGCTCGATCAGCCGGTTCAGTTCCAGCGCGTACTCCATGGGCAGCTCGCGCGCGATGGGCTCGACGAACCCGCGCACGATCATGGCCATGGCCTCGTCCTCGTCCATGCCCCGGCTCATCAGGTAGAAGAGCTGGTCCTCGCTGACCTTGGAGACGGTCGCCTCGTGCGCGAGTTCGGCGTCGTCCTCGCGCAGGTCGTTGTAGGGGTAGGTGTCGGAACGGCTGATGGTGTCGATCAGCAGCGCGTCGCACTTGACCGAGGACTTGGCGTGGTCAGCGCCCTCCTGCACCTGGACCAGTCCCCGGTAGGAGGCGCGGCCCCCGCCGCGTGCCACCGACTTGGAGATGATGGTGGAGGAGGTGTTGGGCGCGCAGTGCACCATCTTGGACCCGGTGTCCTGGTGCTGGCCCTCGCCCGCGAAGGCGATGGACAGGGTCTCGCCCTTGGCGTGCTCGCCCATCAGGTAGACGGCCGGGTACTTCATGGTGACCTGGGAGCCGATGTTGCCGTCGATCCACTCCATGGTCGCGCCCTCTTCGGCCACGGCGCGCTTGGTGACCAGGTTGAAGACGTTGTTCGACCAGTTCTGGATGGTCGTGTAACGGCAGCGGGCGTTCTTCTTGACGATGATCTCAACGACCGCGGAGTGCAGCGAGTCCGACTTGTAGATCGGCGCGGTGCAGCCCTCGACGTAGTGGACGTAGGCGCCCTCGTCGACGATGATCAGGGTCCGCTCGAACTGGCCCATGTTCTCGGTGTTGATCCGGAAGTAGGCCTGGAGCGGGATCTCCACGTGCACGTTCTTGGGCACGTAGATGAACGACCCGCCGCTCCACACGGCGGTGTTGAGCGCGGCGAACTTGTTGTCGCCGGCCGGGATCACGGAGCCGAAGTACTCCTCGAAGATCTCCGGGTGCTCCTTGAGGGCGGTGTCGGTGTCCAGGAAGATGACACCCTGCTCCTCCAGGTCCTCACGGATCTGGTGGTAGACGACCTCGGACTCGTACTGCGCGGCGACACCGGCGACCAGGCGCTGCTTCTCCGCCTCGGGGATGCCCAGCCTGTCGTAGGTGTTCTTGATGTCCTCGGGCAGTTCCTCCCAGGAGGTGGCCTGCTTCTCCGTGGACCGCACGAAGTACTTGATGTTGTCGAAGTCGATCTTGGACAGGTCCGCGCCCCAGTTGGGCATGGGCTTCTTGTCGAAGAGCCGAAGGGACTTGAGGCGGAGCTTGGTCATCCACTCCGGCTCGTCCTTCTTCGCGGAGATGTCGAGGACGACCTCTTCGTTCAGACCGCGGCGGGCCGAGGACCCGGCCGCGTCGGAGTCGGCCCAGCCGTACTCGTATGTTCCGATCCCCTCGAGCTCGGGATGCGCGATAGACGTCATGCGCGGACTCCTCCTGGACTCAGACGTCCTTGTGGTGAACTGGGCCGCCCGCCGCCTGGCGGATGGCCTTGGAAGCGGGGGTGCCGTCATCCCCGCTCTCCGCGTCGCCCCGGGGGGTGACGTGGGTGGTGCACACACCGTCGCCGTGGGCGATGGTGGCCAGCCTGCGCACCGGGGTGCCCAGCAGCCGCGCGAAGGCCTCGATCTCGGCCTCGCAGAGTTGCGGGAACTCGGCGGCCACGTGCGCGACGGGGCAGTGGTGCTGGCACAGCTGATCGCCGCCGCCGGGTGCGGGCGCCTGGCCCGCGGTGGCGGCGTAGCCGTCGTTGGAGAGGGCCTCGGCCAGCAACCGGACGCGTTGTTTCGCGGGAACGGCGTCCAGCAGGGGCTTGTAGCGCCGCTCCAGGTCGGCGACCTGACTGCGGGCGAACTCCCCGACGGCTCCGGGACCGGCCGTGTCGGCCAGGAAGCGGAGCGCGCTGGTGGCGAGGTCGTCGTAGGCGTGGACGAAGGCGTCGCGTCCGGCCTCGGTGATGGCGAAGACGCGCGCCGGACGGCCCCTGCGGCGTCGTCCGCCGTGGGGCCGGGCGTCGCGGGCCTCGACCATGCCCTCGCTGGTCAGGTTGTCGAGGTGGCGGCGGATGGCCGCCGGGGTGAGCCCGAGCCGCTCTCCCAGTGCGGAGGCGGTGACCGGGCCCTTCTCCAGGATCAGCCGCGCGACCCGTGCGCGGGTGCCGGTCTCGGCCCCGCGCTCCGGTCCGGCCAGGGGGCGGGTCACACTGGACGCCTCGGACACAGTCTTCCCCTCCCTCTCTCTGACGCGTGCTCCTGGTTTTGACAACATCAGTGTGGCGTAAATAAGTCCGCCGAGGCAAACCCGACCCCATGGACTTGGTCACGAAGGGAAGGCTTGCCTAACAGGGAGTTCACACACCGGCAACCCCGCGGACACGAACAAGGACGGGCCCGCAATCCTTCCCGAAGACCATATGCCGAGACGGCCGTACCGGAATGCGGACAGGTGTGTTCGGCGCGTCGCCGGGCCGCCGACGCCCGGACCGGGGCGGTGAAGCCCTCCGCCGGGCCGCACGTAGACTCAGGGCCCATGGACACAGCCGCGGTCGAGGTCGTCGACCTGGTCAAGCGCTACGGCGCCACCACCGCAGTCAGCGGCCTCACCTTCAGCGCGCGCCGGGGCGCGGTGACGGCGCTGCTCGGCCCCAACGGCGCGGGCAAGACCAGCACCATCGAGATCTGCGAGGGCTTCCGCCGCGCCGACGGCGGGCGGGTGCGGGTGCTGGGGCTGGACCCCGTGGCCGACTCCGGAGCCCTCAAGCCCCGCGTCGGGGTGATGCCCCAGTCCGGGGGCGTGCCCACCGGCGCCCGCGCCGCCGAGTGGCTGCGGCTGATGGCCTCCTTCCACGCCCGGCCGATCGAGCCCCGCCTGCTGCTGGAGCGGCTGGGCCTGACCTCGGTGGCCGCCACGCCCTTCCGCCGCCTGTCCGGCGGCCAGCAGCAGCGCCTGTCCCTGGCCTGCGCCGTGGTCGGCCGCCCCGAGCTGGTCTTCCTGGACGAGCCGACCGCGGGCCTGGACCCGCAGGCGCGCATGGCCACCTGGGACCTGGTGACGGCCCTGCGCGAGGCGGGCGTGGCGGTGATCCTGACCACGCACTACATGGAGGAGGCCGAGCGGCTGGCCGACGACGTGGTCATCATCGACCGCGGCGCCGTGGTCGCCGAGGGCACCCCCGCCGAGCTGACCGGGGAGCGCCGCGAGGTCTGCTTCTCCACCGAGGCCCCGGTGGACACCGCCCTGCTGGAGGCCGCCCTGCCCGAAGGCAGCCGGGTGGAGGCCCAGGGCCCCGCCGACGGCCGCCGCGAGTACGCGGTCGTCCCCGGCGGCGCGGGCGCGCCCGGGCCGGAGTTCCTGGCCACGGTCACCGCCTGGTGCGCCTCGGCCGGAGTCCTGGCCGAGGACCTGCGCGTGCGGCGGCGTACCCTCGAAGACGTCTTCCTCGAACTCACCGGCAGGGAACTGCGCGACTGATGCACGAGCACACCTCCACCGCCTCCGCACGGGTGACCGCTGGCGCGCCCGCGTCCGGAGGCGACGACGCCTCGCTGTTCACCCCCGCGCCCGGGGCCGCGCCGATGTGGCGGATGGTCGCCGCCCAGGCCGGGATGGAGCTGCGGGTCATGCTGCGCCACGGCGAGCAGTTCCTGCTGACCATGGTGATCCCCGTGCTGCTGCTGGTGGGCTTCACGCTCACCTCGGTGCTGGACGTGGGCGAGGGGGCGCGGGTGGACGCGCTCACGCCCGGCGTGCTGGCGCTGGCGGTGATGTCCACGTCGTTCACGGGCCTGGCCATCGGCACCGGCTTCGAGCGCCGCTACGGGGTGCTCAAGCGGCTGGGGGCGACCCCGCTGTCGCGCTTCGGCCTGCTGGCCGCCAAGACCCTGGCCGTGCTGGGCGTGCAGGCGATCCAGGCCGTGGTGCTGTGCACGGTGGCGCTGGCGCTGGGCTGGTCGCCCGCGGTGAGCCCGGCGGGCGTGCTGGCGGCCGTGGCGCTGGTGCTGCTGGCCACCGCCGCGTTCAGCTCCCTGGCCCTGCTGATGGCGGGCACGCTGCGGGCCGAGGCCACCCTGGCCGGGGCCAACCTGGTGTACGTGCTGCTGCTGGGCCTGGGCGGGGTGCTCTTCCCGACCAGCAGCTTCCCCGGACCGCTCGAGCAGGCGGCGTCGGCGCTGCCGATCACCGCGCTCAGCTCGGGACTGCGGACGGTCCTGGCCGACGGCTCCCTGCCGGGCCTGGGCGCGTTCGCGGTGCTGGCCGCGTGGGCGCTGGTCTGCGGCGTCCTGGCCAGCCGCCTCTTCCGCTGGGAGTGACATCCTCTCCCGCCTGAAGGCGGGAGGATCCAGCTAACGGAACCCGTCCGCCGCTGGTGGTCTACGCTTCAAAGCCCGCCTGACGGCGAGGGCTCCACGCCCTGGCACCCACCATGTCCTGGGGCGCTTGCCGCTTGACCGCGTACTCGACGTTGCACGCGGCGTTGGTGTCGGCGTGCGCGGCATTGTCCCCGCACCCGGACGCCTTGCACACGAACCGGTCCCGCGACTTCCGGCTGCCCTCGGCGATGACCTGGCACCGCGAGCAGCGCCGCGAGGTGTTGGGAGCGGGCACCCGAACCAGGTGCCCGCCCCGGTCCGCGAGCTTGTACTCCAACAACGTGATGGTGCGCCCCCACGCCTGCCCGGCGATGGCGCGGTTCAACCCGGCCTTCTGCGCCACGTTGGTGCCCGGGGCCTCCACCGTGCCCCGGGCCGAGCGGACCATGCCGGTGATGTGCAGGTCCTCGACCCCCACCACACCGAACTCCGAACGGCCCGTCCAGCAGTTCTGCGACGCCCGGTGGTACTGCTTCAGGATCTGCTGTGCGGCCTGCGCGGGCAGGTCGGCAAGCCAGGGGATGTCCTTGCGGGCCTGTCGGATGGCTGCGTCGGCGTCCTTGAGGGACACCCGCCGGTTCTCCGAGGACATGGTCCACCAGGAGTGGAGGAGGTTCCACAGGGCGCGGGCGGCGTGTGCCTGTGCCTCCGACTCGGGGAGTCGGTCCTTGTGGGGTAGAGGCGGGCCTTGTGGCGGCGTTCACGCTTGATGTGTCACCCCCTGCCTGGTCTGGGTCGACCCTAGCGCGAGGGTGTGACAGTGCGTGTCGGGACGATTTCACCCACCGGTTGAAGCCGACGGCGCTCTCGCGCGGGAGGGGTCGGCCCCGGCCGGGGTCAGCCCACGGGCAGCAGGCGCCACTGCTGGTGGGCGTGGCCGCCGTCGGGCGCCTGGGCGACCCTGGTGCCGTTGTCGGGGGCGCCGCCCTGCGCCTCCAGTGCCTGGCCGGTGGCCCGGTTGACCAGGCGGACCACGCCCGGCCCGACCTCGATGAGCGACCAGTGCTGGTTGGGCGATCCGGTACGGGTGAGCAGCGCCGCGCCGGGCTGGGCGGCCGGGTCGGTGGGGATCTCCAGGAGCTTGCCGCTGCCCACGCCCTCGATCTCGTAGAAACCCCCGTCCACGGGGATGAAGCGCCACTGCTGGTTGGTCTGGTCGTGGCGGTCCCACAGGTGGACGGGCGCGCCGTTGGCGGTGGACGTGCCCGCGACGTCCATGACGCGGCCGCCGTGGACGTTCTGGAGCGCGTAGACGAGCGCGGGGTCCAGGCCCGCGGGATGGACCACCGGCTCCTCCGACGGCTCCTCGGCGGGCTCCTCGGCCTCGGGGGCGCCGGGCGGCTGGACCAGGATGCCCGAGGCCGTGGTCATCTCCGGCTCCTCGGGCTGGTCGCCGTCGGACACGAGCAGGCCTCCGGTGTAGCCGCCGACGAGGGCCACCAACAGCAGTGCCAGGGCTCCGGCCAGGAGCGGCCAGCGGGGGACGTACCGTTCGTGGGCGCGGGGGGAACGGGCACGGCGTCGGGACATTGAGGACACTCCAGCGGGCTGCGGGCGGGGGCCGCGTCGATCCACGGCCCGGACCATTTCACACCACTCTGCCGGTTTGGTGCACGTTCGCCCGCCACCGGTGCGGGCTCGATAGGGTCCGGTCATGGAAGCGATCGGAGTCCCCTGGTTCATCGCGGTCCGCTACCTCGGCCCGCCGTTGTTCCTGCTCGTCGCTGGTGGCGCGCTGGTGGTGTGGCGGCGGCCCGCGCGGCCCGGGCTGGTGTGGGCCGCGCTGCTGGTGAACCTGCTCGCGGCGGCGCTGCCGTTCCTGTGGATCGGGGTGCAGCTCCTGACCGGCCGGGCGGACCAGACGGTCCACGGTCTGGTCATGACCCTGGCGCAGCCCGCGGTGGCGACGGCGGCCTGGGGACTGCTGCTGGCCGCGGTCGTGTCCCGGGCTCCGGGCACGGCCCGCGCCAAGGGGGACCGGGCCCGGGCGGGCCGGAGCCGGGAGCGGGAGGACCGGAGCCGGGCGCGGACCGGGGACGGCGGGGAGACGGAGAGGACCCACGAAAACGTAGGATGACTGCCCATGAGCACTCCGCCCCGGCCCAAGGCAGCGTTCTCCCCGCTCCGCGCGGTGGAGGCGGTACCCCCGGTCTGGCTGGTGATGGTCGGCATCGTCTCGGTGCAGACCGGCGCCGGGGTGGCCAAGAACCTCTTCGACGTGCTGCCCCCGGCGGCGGTCGTGTGGCTGCGGCTGCTGACCTCGGCGGTGCTCCTGGTCCTGGTGGCGCGGCCGGTGCTCAGGGCGCGCTCGCGCGGCGACTGGCTGGTGGTGGTCGGCTACGGCGTCGCGCTGGCGATGATGAACTTCCTCATCTACCAGGCCTTCGCGCGCATCCCGCTGGGGATCGCGGTCACCATCGAGTACCTGGGGCCGCTGACCATCGCGATTCTGGGATCGCGGCGCCGGATCGACCTGCTGTGGGCGGGCATGGCCGGGCTGGGCGTGGTCGCGCTGGGGCTGGAGTCGGGCTCGATGGACCCGCTGGGCATCCTGTTCGCCGTGCTGGCGGCGGTCGCGTGGGCGGGCTACATCCTGCTCAGCGCGTCGACGGGCCAGCGGTTCAGCGGCGCGTCCGGGCTGGCGATCGCCAGCGTGGTCGGCGTGGTCGTCATGGCGCCGATCGGCGTCTACGAGGGCGGCGCGGCCCTGCTGGACTGGCGCCTGCTGCTGTTCGGCCTGGTGGTCGGCGTGCTGTCCTCGGTGGTGCCCTACACGCTGGAGCTGAGCGCGCTGCGCCGGATGCCGCCGCGCGTCTTCGGGGTGCTGATGAGCCTCCAGCCCGCCGCCGCGGCGCTCGTGGGCCTGGTGGTACTGGGTGAGCTCCTGACCGTGTGGCAGTGGTTCGCGGTGGCCTGCGTGATCGCGGCCAGCGCGGGTTCCACGCGCACCTCGGCCCGCGACGGCGAGAGCGGCCGGAAGGCCGACAACGCGTCCGCCGGGCCGCCGCGGGAGGGTCCCGGGGAGCGGTAGGCCGCTGGCGTCCGGCTGTGTCGTGTCCCGGCGCGGGGCCGTGGGGGCGGCCTGTCCGGAGAGTCGAGAGCAGGAGTTTTGCTACTCAGTGTTTCCGAATGGACACAAATGGTTATCTGTCCTGGTGGGTCGGCCAACCGGCTGGACCACTCGCATTCGAAGGGGGAGCCATGCGCACCACCGCCAAGATGATGATGACCGCCCTGTTCACCGCCGGCCTGCTCGGTATGGGGGTCGGGACCGCCGCCGCGGACGGCTCCGACGACGCCTACCAGGCGTGCGTGCAGGAGCAGGGCTTTCTCGGTCTGATCAACCTGGACCTGGACCTGCTCAACCAGTGCATCTCGAACCACGTCGGCTAGGGCCGCGCCGACCGGTCGGGGACGGCGGACCCTCCCGAACCGACGAGCCCCGGGATCGGGCCGATCGGGAGAACGGGTCCCACCGTCGCGGAGGGGGCGCCCACGCGTGGGCGCCCCCTCCCCCTGTGCCCAAGCGACGGCGTCGGCGCAGGTGGGAGACTGCGCAGGGGGTGGGCACCGGCTTCCGGAGCGATGTACTACAGTCTGTCGTATGTCTGTTTCCCCGGCCTCCGCGGTGCTGGCCGCGAACTCGGTCCCCCCGCTCGCGGCGGAGGACATCTCCCTTCTCGGCTTCCCCCTCTGGGGCTGGCAGATCGCGGTCGCGACCGCCGGAGTGCTCGCGCTGGTCCTGCTCGCGCGCACGATCTGGACGCCCACCCAGCGGTCGCTGCGGGCCTGGGCGCTCGGCAACATCGTCGTCAACGCCGGGATCGCCGTCACCGGCGCCACCGTGCGCGTCACCTCCTCGGGCCTGGGCTGCTCGGAGTGGCCCAGGTGCACGCCGGAGAGCTTCGTGCCCATCGACACCGGGCACGCCGCGCTCAACGCCGCCATCGAGTTCGGCAACCGGACGCTCACCTTCGTCGTGCTGGCGGTCGCCGTCATCACGTTCGTCGCGGTCATGCGGATGAGCCCGCGCCGCCGCGACCTGGTCCGGCTGGCCTTCATCGTGCCGTTCGGCGTCCTGGGACAGGGCGTGGTCGGCGGCATCACCGTGTGGACCGACCTGCACCCCGCCTCGGTGGCCGCGCACTTCCTGCTGTCCATGGTGATGGTCTTCATCACGGTCGCCCTGTACGTGCGCTGCCAGGAGCCCGAGGGCAGGCCGCAGGTGTCCGTGGGCCCGATGCTGCACGCCCTGAGCATCGGGCTGGTCGTGGTCGGCTTCGTGCTGCTGGTCGCCGGGACCGTCGTCACCGGCACCGGGCCGCACGGCGGCGACGCCGCGGCCCCCCGCTGGGGGTTCGACCTGGCGGCGGTCACGCGCCTGCACTCCGCGCTGGCCTGGCTCACCACGGCCGGGGCCGTGCTGGCCACCGTCATCGCCTTCCGGAGCGGCACCCGGCGGCCGGTCCGCAGGAGCAGCCTGTTCCTGCTGGTCACCGTCCTCCTCCAGGGCGCCCTGGGCTACACCCAGTACGCCCTGGGACTGCCCGAGGCCCTGGTGGTCCTGCACGTGCTCGGCTCGGCCCTGACCTGGGTCGCGATCTGCCGCCTGTACTTCTCCACCACGCGTCTGGTGCCGCCGGGGCAGGAGCTCAGCGAGGACCCTGCTGACCGTGACGGGGAACGTAGTCCTGTTGGGCCCGCGCCTGGGCGATGACGTGGGCGAAGTCGGCCCGGCGCAGGAAGCCGGAGTCGGTGGGGTTCTCCGCCCAGCCCGGGGCGACCGGCTGGGGCATCCGCCCCAGGAAGGTGTCCCGGGCCACGTGCATCAGCGCCAGGAACGAGTCCCGGTGGACCTTCCAGTCGCGCGCGGGCAGCCCGGCGTCCAGCCTGCGGTGCAGCAGCGCGAGCTCGGTGGCGGCGAGCTGGTACTCGCGCATCGCCTCCCGGCCCCTGCGCCCGGCGTTGCGCGCGGCCCACTCGCGGGCCCGGCGGCGCCCCTGCAGGGAGCTGAGCATGGCGATGTCGGCCTGGGTGACCAGGCCGGTGGAGACGTAGGGCGGCAGGTGGCGGGCGATCGCGCCGATCTGGCGGTGGCGGTCGCGGGTGGCCAGCGCCAGGATCGCCATGAGCACGCCGAAGAGCACCATGTAGGCGACGGCCAGGCCGGACCAGCCGAAGTAGGTGGACCCGTTCCACATGCCGTGCAGCAGCACCGCCGCTGCCCATCCGGCGACGGGGGCCAGCAGGCGCAGGGCTCCGGAGCGCATGGCGGCGTAGGCCACGCCGATACCGATCATCGCGGTGTAGACCGGGTGCCCGAACGGGGCGATCAGCCCCCGGATGGCGAAGGTGGCCACCAGGGTGCCGTCGAAGAACGCGCTGAGGAAGTACAGGATGTTCTCGGTGAAGGCGAAGCCGGTGGCGACCATCCCCGCGTAGATCACCCCGTCGGTGAAGGTGTCCAGTTCGTGGCGGCGCCGCCAGAGCAGGATCAGCAGCACCATGCCCTTGGCGCTCTCCTCCACCAGCGGGGCCACCGCCGACGTGCCCAGGAAGTCGCCCAGGTCCCGGCCGAACAGCGGCACCGTGACGTGGGCCAGGCCCCAGCTGTTGAGCAGCAGGGAGGCCACCACGGCCACGCCCGCGCCCCAGGCGAAGGCGAAGAACAGCACCCAGCCGGGCTCGGGCTCGATCCGGTCGAGCATGAGGATGAGCGGCACGAGGATGCACACGGGGATGACCGCGGCGACGAGGCTGACGGCGAAGCCGAGCCCTCCGTCGATCCCGGCGGCCGCTCCCCCGGCCAGGGCGAGCAGCCACAGGTAGACCAGCATCCCGATCATGCAGACCACGCTGACGGTGGTGCCCAGGATGAGGGTCATCGAGTAGCGCGAGCGTCGGCCCTGGAGGATGGCCTTGCTGTCGAGACGGGGCATGGGCACCGATCGTAGCGGGAACCGGGCCGACCACGGCTTTCGCCCCCGGCCGACCGCGGGGAGGACCCGCGGTCCGGGGAGAGGGCCCCGCGTCGGGCCTTCCGGTGGTGCTCCCGTGCCCGGCATGCGCGAGGATCGGGGGACCGAAGCCGTCCCCGACCCCGAACCGAAGGTGAGCCGCGCATGGACCGGGCGACCACGACCCCCGACACCGCGGGCCCTCTGCGGGCCCTGCGTGTGGCCGTACTCCTGCACCTGGCGGCCCTGCTGTGGGAGGGCTCGACGGCCGGGCAGCTGGTGACGTTCAACACGGACGCGCTGCCGCTGCACTACTACGGCGCCTTCGGGACGCACCTGGCGGCGGCGCTCCAGGCGGCGGCCGCGTTCTGGTACTGGCTGCGGTCGGGCCGCGCCGCGGGTGCGCCGAGGTCGGTCCTGCTGGTCAGCCTGCTGGCCCTGGCGCTCGGCTTCGCGCAGGCGGCGCTGGGCAGCTACGGACTGATCCAGGCGCACGTCCCCCTGGCGCTGGCCCTGACCGGGGTCGCGGTGTGGTCGGCGGTGCTGGCCTGGCGCAGGCCCTGACGGAGGCCTCCGCGGTGTCGGGCTTGCGGTGGACGCGGCGTGTGAGCTGGGGCAGGCGCGGGACGCCGATCCGGCCCCGCTCGTCCACGCCGCGCAGGAAGCCGCCCCCGCCGCCGTCGGCCGGGACCGCGTACAGGTCGAACAGGGCGGGACCGCCGGTGACGGCAGAAACAGCTGTGGGCGGCACCCCCGAGGGGGCGCCGCCCACGGGCGGAGGCGGCCTCAGCCCAGGACGCCGGCGATCAGGGGATCGACGGTGACCGCCACGAACAGCAGCGCCAGGTAGCCGTTGGACAGGTGGAAGAAGCCCATCGTCTTGAGCTGCGCGCCGGTCACGCCCGCGCGGGAGCGGTTGAGCAGGCGGTGCGCCTGGACCACCAGCAGCGCGCCCAGGGCGACGGCGACCGCGCCGTAGAACCAGGTGGTGCCCGCCACCGGCCAGAACAGCACCGACACGATCGCGGTGGCCCAGCTGTAGAGCACGCACTCCAGCAGCACCCGGCGGTCGGTGGCGACCACGGGCAGCATCGGCACCTTGGCCTGCGCGTAGTCCTCCTTGTAGCGCATGGCCAGCGTCCAGGTGTGCGGCGGCGTCCAGAAGAACACGACCAGGAACAGGACGAACGGGGCCCAGTCCAGGCTGTTGGTCACCGCGGCCCAGCCGATGAGCACCGGCATGCACCCGGCGATGCCGCCCCACACCACGTTCTGCGCGGTGCGCCGCTTGAGCAGCAGCGTGTACACGAAGATGTAGAACAGGATCGCGAAGACCGACAGCACGGCCGAGAGCACGTTCACCAGGAGGGCGAACCCGACGGTGGAGCCGACGGCCAGCACCAGGCCGTAGACGAGGGCTCCGCGCGGGGTGACCAGGTCCATCGCGCCGGGGCGCTGGCGGGTGCGACGCATCTCACGGTCGATGTCGCGGTCGATGTAGCAGTTCATCGCGTTCGCGCTGGCCGCCGACATGGTGCCGAAGACCAGGGTGGCGACCGCGGTCCACAGCGGCGGCACTCCCCCGGCCGCGACGAACATCACCGGGATGGTGGTGATGAGCAGCAGCTCGATGACGCGGGGCTTGGAAAGGGCGACGTAGGCGCGGACGTGCGCGCCCAGCGAGGCCCTGCGGGGGGCCTGGGGCCGGTCGCCGTCCGGATTCGTCCGCGGAGCGCGGTTGGTGAGGGCCATCAGTACCCGGTCCTCACGGCCGGACGGTTCTCTCGCGTCCCCCCGGGGGCCACCGGCTCGGTTTCAGACACGCGGATACCTCGACAACTCTAGGGGTTTCGACACTGCTCGCCACGCGGGGGCCGGCGGACCGACAAAGCGTCTGGATCGGCGGAAACCCCGTCAACGACATACTGTAGTACTCCCTCACGCGCGCCTGAGACCAGCCCCCTCACAAGGAAAACCGCTGGTCCTCGGGCCGGGATGCGCGGGGGTCCGCCGGGTGTACTGAAGGGTCGCACACGCTCCGACGCGCTTCCAGCCCGCCACGCACCGCCCACGGCCCCCCGCACCGCGGCGCGCCACCCGCGGCCGCGCCACCCGTGTTCGCGCGGGAGGCGGCGCCGAGGCCCCTACCAGCCGGTAATGAGAGGTGTCGGGCAACGACATCCTGGGTAGCGGACGATAGGCTCGATCGTGGCCGAATCCGTCGTGGTCTCCAGCCCGCGGCGGCCGTCGCCCGGGGACGCCGCGTCCGCGCCCTGAACAGCCGCGGAGGCGCGCTCCCGCAGTACTCGGCCCCGTCCCAGCGGCGGGTCGCCCGGGTCCCGGCGGCGGTTCGAGAACGAACGCAACCGACACACCCCGCGCTCCGGCCGCCGGGCGCGGGGGGTGCCCGAGAAGGAGAACGAAAGTCCGTGAACGCCCACACCCCGCAAACCCTGGAGTGGTCGGACCTCGACCTCCGCGCCGTCAACACGGTCCGGGCGCTGGCGATGGACGCGGTCGAGAAGTCGGGTAACGGACACCCCGGCACCGCGATGAGCCTGGCGCCCGCCGCCTACCTGCTCTTCCAGAAGATCATGCGGCACGACCCCTCGGACCCCGAGTGGACGGGCCGGGACCGCTTCGTGCTGTCGATCGGCCACTCCAGCCTCACCCTGTACATCCAGCTCTACCTCGCCGGATACGGGCTGGAGCTGGACGACCTCAAGAGCCTGCGCCAGTGGGGCAGCCGCACGCCCGGCCACCCCGAGTTCAGCCACACGCCGGGGGTGGAGACCACCACCGGTCCGCTGGGCCAGGGCGTGGGCAACGCGGTCGGCATGGCCATGGCCGCCCGCCGCGAGCGCGGCCTGTTCAACCCCGAGGCCGGTCCGGGCGCCAGCCCCTTCGACCACCACATCTACGCGTTCTGCTCCGACGGCGACGTCCAGGAGGGCGTGAGCCACGAGGCCAGCGCCCTGGCCGGGACCCAGCAGCTGGGCAACCTCATCATGATCTGGGACGACAACCGGATCTCCATCGAGGACGACACCCGCATCGCGCACTCCGAGGACGTGGCCGAGCGCTACCGCGCCTACGGCTGGCACGTGGAGGAGGTCGACTGGAGCGCCACCGGCGAGTACGTCGAGGACGTCGAGGCCCTGTTCCAGGCGATCGTGCGCGGCAAGGCCGAGACCGGGCGCCCGACCTTCATCCGCCTGCGCACCGTCATCGGCTGGCCCGCGCCCAACAAGCAGAACACCGGCGCCATCCACGGCGCGGCCATCGGCCAGGACGAGATCTCCGCCACCAAGGCGATCCTGGGCCTGCCCGACGAGCCCTTCGGCGTCGAGGACGCGGTCATCGAGCACACCCGCCGCGCCGTGGACCGGGGCCGCGAGGCCCGCGCCGCCTGGGAGGTCGAGTTCAGGGCCTGGCACGAGAGCGCCGGGGAGCACGCCGAGCTGTTCGACCGCCTGGTCGAGAAGAGGCTGCCCGAGGGCTGGGAGAAGGCGGTCCCCTCCTTCGAGCCCAGCGAGAAGGGCGTGGCCACCCGCAAGGCCAGCGGCGAGGTGCTCTCGGCCCTCGCGCCGCTGCTGCCCGAGCTGTGGGGCGGCTCGGCCGACCTGGCCGGGTCCAACAACACCACGCCCAAGGGCGAGCAGTCCTTCCTGCCCTTCGACCGCGCCAGCGAGATGTTCCCGGGCAGCCCCTACGGGCGCGTGCTGCACTTCGGCGTGCGCGAGCACGGCATGGGCTCCATCCTCAACGGCATGGCCCTGCACGGCCCCACCCGGCCCTACGGCGGCACGTTCCTCGTCTTCAGCGACTACATGCGCCCCGCGGTCCGGCTGGCCGCGATCATGCAGCTGCCGGTCACCTACGTGTGGACGCACGACTCCATCGGCCTGGGTGAGGACGGCCCCACCCACCAGCCGGTCGAGCACCTGTGGGCGCTGCGCGCCATCTACGGCCTGGACGTGATCCGTCCCGCCGACGCCAACGAGACCGCCGTGGTGTGGCGCTCGGTCATCGAGCGGGGCGACCGCCCGTCCGCGCTGGCGCTGACCCGCCAGAACCTGCCCGTCCTGGACCGCGAGGAGTACGCCTCGGCCGAGGGCGCGGTCAAGGGCGGCTACGTGCTGGCCGAGGCCGACGGGGACGCCCCCGAGGTGATCATCATGGCCACCGGCAGCGAGGTGCAGATCGCCCTGGACGCCCGCAAGGCGCTCCAGGAGGCGGGCACGCCCACCCGCGTGGTGTCCATGACGTGCGTGGAGTGGTTCGAGCGCCAGAGCGAGGAGTACCGCGAGCAGGTGCTGCCCTCCTCCGTGCGCGCCCGCGTGTCGGTGGAGGCCGGGATCGCCCTGGGCTGGCGCCAGTACGTCGGCGACGCCGGCGAGTCGGTGAGCCTGGAGCACTACGGCGCCTCCGCCCCGTACCAGGTCCTGTACGAGAAGTTCGGCTTCACGACCGAGGCGGTCGTCGAGGCGGCCCGCAAGACCATCGCCAGGGCCGGCAGCTGACCCCGGCGGGCCCCGCCGGAGGATCCCGGCGGGGCCCGTCCTCCTTTGACGCGTGTGACCGGGGGCGGCACCCGCCCCCCAGGAAGGCGGAAGAACCCATGAGCAACGCACTCCGCGACCTGTCCCAGGCGGGCGTGTCCGTCTGGCTGGACGACCTGAGCCGGGAGCGGCTGCGCTCCGGCAACCTGGCCGAGCTGATGTCGACCCGCAACCTGGTCGGCATCACCTCCAACCCCACCATCTTCGACAAGGCCCTCTCCGAGGGCGACGCCTACGACCAGCAGGTGCACGAGCTGGCCGTGCGGGGCGTGTCGGTGGAGGAGGCGGTCCGCATGATCACCACCTACGACATCCGCTGGGCCGCGGACACCCTGCGACCGGTCTACGACTCCACCGACCGCGTGGACGGCCGCGTCTCCCTGGAGGTGGACCCGCGCCTGGCCAACGAGACCGAGCGCACGGTCGCCGAGGCCAAGGCGCTGTGGTGGCTGGTGGACCGGCCCAACCTGATGGTCAAGATCCCGGCGACGGCCGCGGGCCTGCCCGCGATCACCCAGGCGCTGGGCCAGGGCATCAGCGTCAACGTCACGCTGATCTTCTCCCTGGAGCGCTACCGCCAGGTGATGGACGCCTACCTGGAGGGGATGGAGCTGGCCCGCGCCAACGGCCACGACCTGTCCCGCATCCAGTCGGTGGCCTCGTTCTTCGTCAGCCGCGTGGACAGCGAGGTGGACAAGCGCCTGAAGGAGATCGGCACCGACGAGGCGCTGTCCCTGCTGGGCCGCGCCGCCCTGGCCAACGCCCGCCTGGCCTACGAGGCCCACGAGGAGGTCTTCGCCTCCCCCGAGTGGAAGGCCCTGGAGGAGCACGGCGCCACGCCGCAGCGGCCGCTGTGGGCGTCCACCGGCGTGAAGGACCCCTCCTACGAGGACACCCTCTACGTCACCCAGCTGGTGGCGCGCGACACCGTCAACACGATGCCGGAGGCCACGCTGGAGGCCACCGCCGACCACGGCGAGATCACCGGCAACACCGTGCTGGGCACCTACGAGCAGGCCCGCGCCGACTTCGCCGCGCTGGAGAACGCCGGGATCAACCTGACCGACGTGTTCGCCGTGCTGGAGGACGAGGGCGTGGACAAGTTCGTCAAGTCCTGGGAGAGCCTGCTGAACGCGCTCTCGGCCAAGCTCGACAAGCTGTCCTGAACCGCGCGGCCGTCCCGGCGACGGGACGGCCGCCCCTCCCGCCCGTCCCCCACCCGCCTGCTCCCCGGCGGGGACGGCGCCCAGCGTCCCACCGGCCACTCTCGACAGGAAGACGGGAACTTGAAAGAACCGGTGATGCCGGGAGCGGTACCCAACCCGCTCCGCAACGCCCTGGACCGCAGACTGCCCCGCATCGCCGGACCCAGCGTGCTGGTGCTCTTCGGCGTCACGGGCGACCTGGCACGCAAGAAGCTCCTGCCGGCCATCTACGACCTGGCCAACCGGGGGCTGCTGCCGCCGGGCTTCGGCCTGGTGGGGTTCGCCCGCCGGGACTGGGAGGACCAGGACTTCGCCGACGAGGCCTACCAGGCGGTGCGCGAGCACGCGCGCACCCCGTTCCGCGAGGACGTGTGGCGCCAGCTCAGCGAGGGCGTCCGGTTCGTCCAGGGCGAGCTGCACGACGACGACGCGTTCGACCGCCTGGCCGACTGCGTGCGCAGTCTGGACTCCGAGCGCGGCACCGGCGGCAACTACGCGTTCTACCTGTCGCTGCCGCCCAAGCTGTTCCCCACCGTGGTCAAGCAGCTCAAGCGGTGCGGCCTGGCCGAGCCCGAGGAGGACCAGGTCCCGGCGGGCGGGGTCCGGCCGTGGCGGCGGGTGGTGATCGAGAAGCCCTTCGGCCACGACCTGGAGAGCGCCCAGGACCTCAACGCGGTGGTGGACGACGTGTTCCCGCCCTCGTCGGTGTTCCGCATCGACCACTACCTGGGCAAGGAGACGGTCCAGAACATCCTGGCCCTGCGCTTCGCCAACACCCTCTTCGAACCGCTGTGGAACCGCAGCTACGTGGACCACGTGCAGATCACCATGGCCGAGGACATCGGCGTGGGCGGCCGGGCGGGCTACTACGACGGGATCGGCGCGGCCCGCGACGTCATCCAGAACCACCTCCTCCAGCTGCTGGCCCTGGTGGCGATGGAGGAGCCCATCTCCTACAGCGCGGACGCGCTGCGCGCGGAGAAGGAGAAGGTGCTGGCGTCGGTGTCGCTGCCCGAGGACCTGTCCACGGGCACCGCGCGCGGCCAGTACGCGGCGGGCTGGCAGGGCGGCGCGGCGGTGCGCGGCTACCTGGAGGAGGAGGGCATCCCCTCCGACTCGGTGACCGAGACCTACGCGGCGCTGAAGCTGTCGGTGGACACCCGGCGCTGGGCGGGCGTGCCCTTCTACCTGCGCACCGGCAAGCGGCTGGGCCGCAGGGTGACGGAGGTGGCGCTGGTGTTCCAGGCCGCGCCGCAGCAGCTGTTCCCGCGCACCGACGTCAGCGAGGTGGGGCAGAACGCCCTGGTGCTGCGCATCCAGCCGGACGAGGGCGTGACGCTGCGCTTCGGCTCCAAGGTGCCGGGGGCCAGCATGGAGGTCCGCGACGTGAGCATGGACTTCGCCTACGGGCAGTCCTTCACCGAGGCCAGCCCCGAGGCCTACGAGCGGCTCATCCTGGACGTGCTCATCGGCGACCCGCCGCTGTTCCCGCGCCAGGAGGAGGTCGAGCTGTCCTGGCGGATCCTGGACCCGGTCGAGGAGTACTGGGCCAAGGCGGGCCAGCCCGAGCAGTACGGCTCGGGCACCTGGGGCCCGGAGTCGGCCGAGCAGCTGCTCTCCAGGGACGGCCGCCAGTGGCGGCGCCCGTGACCAGCCACGACCCCGCCTGGAGGAACCGATGACGCTCTACCTGCCGCGCACCACGACCTCGCAGATCACCGAGGCGCTCATGGCCGAGCGGCTCAGCGTGGGCGGCGGTGCCATGAACATGGTCCTGACCCTGGTCATCGTCACCGACGAGGCCGATCACTACGACGCGGTGCGCGCCGCCACCGAGGCGGGCCGCGAGCACCCCTCGCGCGTGGTGGCGCTGGTGCGGCGCGACCCCGACGCCGAACCGGCCATCGACGCCGAGATCCGCCGCCCGGGCACCTCGGGCCCCGGCGAGGCGGTGCTGCTGCGGCTGTACGGGCCGCTGGGCGGGCACGCGGACTCGGTGGTCACCCCGCTGCTGGTGCCCGAGGCGCCGGTGGTGGTGTGGTGGCCGGGCGTGGGCCCGGCCAACCCGGCCGCGGACCCCATCGGCCGCCTGGCCCAGCGCCGGATCACCGACGCGCTGCGCGCCCCGGACCCGGTGGCCGACCTGCTGGAGCGGGTATCCCACTACAGCCCGGGCGACACCGACCTGACCTGGACCCGGCTGACGCCGTGGCGCTCGCTGCTGGCCAGCGCCATGGACCAGCCCTGCGGTTGGGTGACCTCGGCCAGTGTGACGGCCGAGTCGCACTACCCGAGCGCCGAACTGCTGGCGGCGTGGCTGTCGGACCGGCTGGACGTGCCGGTGGCCCGCGAGACCTCGCACGGCCCCGGCCTGACCGAGGTCCGCCTGACCACCGACCAGGGGGACATCGCGATCTCCCGGGTGGACGGCCGGGTGGCCACGCTGTCGCGGTTCGGGCAGCCCGACCAGACGGTGGCCCTGGCGCGGCGCGCCGCCTCCGGGGCCCTGGCCGAGGAGCTGCGCCGTCTGGACCCCGACGAGATCTACGAGAGCGCGGCCCGGCACCTGGAGCCGCTGCTCTCCGGAAGCGGAGCACGAGGATGAGCGAACCGGAGATCGTCCGCCACTCCGACGCGGGGGCGCTGGCCGACAGCGTCGCGTTGAAGCTGGTGAACATGATCGTCCAGGCCGAGGCGGACAGGCGCGACTTCCACCTGGTGCTGACCGGGGGCGGGATCGGCATCCGCGCCCTGGAGGCGGTGCGCGACCACGCCCGGGAGGCCGGGATCAGCTGGTCGCACGTGCACCTGTGGTGGGGCGACGAGCGCTTCCTGCCGGACAAGGACCCCGAGCGCAACGAGACCCAGGCGTGCGCGGCCCTGATCGACGCGGTCCCGGTGCCCGCGCACAACGTGCACCCGATGCCCGCCTCCGACGGGATGGACGGCGACCACATCGAGCACGCCGCCACCCGCTACGGCCGGGAGCTGGCGGTGGCCGCGCGGGCGCGGGGGCCGGTCCCCGTGTTCGACGTGTGCCTGCTGGGCGTGGGCCCGGACGCGCACGTGGCCTCGCTCTTCCCGGGTCTGCCGGGGGTGCGCGAGGACGAGGCGTCGGTGGCCGCGGTGCACGACTCGCCCAAGCCCCCGCCGCAGCGGATCACCCTGACGCTGCCGTCCATCCGGACGGCCCGCGAGGTGTGGGTGCTGGCCTCGGGCGAGGGCAAGGCCGAGGCCGTGCGGCTGGGCCTGGCCGGCGGCAGCGTGGACGAGGCCCCCGTGGCCGGTGCGCGCGGTGCGGAGCGGACCGTGTTCTGGGTGGACGAGGCTGCGGCCTCGAAGCTGTAGCCCGCTGCGTCACCGATGACCGCCCCGGCCGGATCCGGCCGGGGCGGTCGTGCGTGCGGCGCCCGTTCCCCCGCCGGACGGCGCCCCTCCGGGGTCCGCGCGGGAGGGAGCGTTCTCAGGCGCGGGTGAGCTCGCGCACGACCGTCATGTCGTCGAAGGGGATGAGGTCGCCGCCGACGCTCTGGTGGGTCTCGCTGCCCTTGCCCGCGACCAGGACGACGTCGCCCGGCTCGGCCGAGGACAGTGCGAGGGCGATGGCCCCGCGCCGGTCGCCGATCCGCTCGAAGGGCGTGCCGACCGCCTCGATGCCCGGGGCGACCTGGTCCATGATCGCCTCCGGGTCCTCGTACCGGGGATTGTCCGAGGTGAGGACGCACAGGTCGGAGTAGGTGGCCGCGATCTCACCCATCCGGGCGCGCTTGGTGGTGTCCCGGTCGCCGCCGCAGCCGAAGACGGTGAGCACCCGGCGCGGGGCGAACCCGCGGATCGTGCACAGGACCTTGTCCAGCGAGTCGGACGAGTGGGCGTAGTCCACGATGACGGAGACCCCCGCGGGGGTGCCGAAGTGCTCGAACCGGCCCGGGATCTGCGGCATCCGGTCGAGGGCGTCCACCAGCGCGCCCAGGTCGTGCCCCAGGACGTGGCAGGCCGCCACCGCGGCCAGCGCGTTGGACACCGAGAAGCGGCCCGGGACGGGGATCGCCGCCGGGTACTTGTGGCCGTCGTGGTGCAGGACGAACCGCGTTCCCGAGGCGTCGACGACCAGGTCGGTCGCCCGGTAGTCCGCGTCCACGTCCACGGCGTAGGTGGTCACGGCGCCGGGCATCACGGCCGGGATCGCGGCGCCCACGGGATCGTCGGCGTTGACCACGGCGCGTCGGCACATGCCCTGGAACAGGAGCATCTTCGCCTCCGTGTAGCTCTCCATCGTTCCGTGGTCGTCCAGGTGGTCCTGGGTCAGGTTGGTGAAGATCCCGACGTCGACGAAGGAGCCGTCCACCCTGTGGTTCAGCAGTCCCATCGACGTCGCCTCCAGCACGACGCTGTCGCTGCCCCGGCCGCGCATACACGCCAGCAGGTACTGGAGGTCCGGTGACTCCGGTGTGCTCAGCACGGACCTGGGCATGGGGATCGGTTCGCCGCCCACCCGGGCCCCGGAGGTCCCGATGACCCCCACCCGGGCGCCCTCGGAGAGCGTCAGCAGCGACTCGTACATGGACGACACCGACGTCTTGCCGTTGGTGCCGGTGACGGCGACCACGTCCATGGCGCGTCCCGGTTCACCGTGGTAGCGCACCGAGACCAGGGCCGTCGCGATCCGCGCGTCCGGCACCCGGACCACGCACGCGCCGGTGTCCGTCGGCCGGTCCACCGCCGGGACCGGACCCTCGACGAGCACCGCGGCGGCCCCGCGGGCGAGCGCCTCCCCGACTGCCTCGGGACCGCCCTCGCGGTGTCCGGGCAGGGCGATGTAGAGCGAACCGGGAGACACGCGGTCGACGTCCAGGCACGGCCCCGAGGTGATCGGTGTGTCCTGGTCTCCGTGCAGTACCTGGTGGTCGTGGCCGTACAGCAGTTCGCTCAGCTTCACGGGAGGTCCCTTCGGAAGTGGCGCGGCCGACGCCGTGGGCACGGCCGCACCCGCGGGCGCAGCCGACGGAGCCGGCTGGCGTGGAGAGTGGTGCGGGACTGGGAGGGAAGGCCCCGGTCCGGCCCGACGGGGGCTCGGACGGAGGCGGAGAGGCGCGCGGTGCGCGCGGAGAGTGACGAGCCGCGGGACGCGGGAAGTCGCGGGCGCGGCCGCCTCCGGGGGCGGCCGGAACTACGTGGAGAGGTCGCTAACCGTGGCCGTGCAGGGCCGTGAGGCCGGTGCGGGGCTTCGCCGGGAGGACGGAGGTCGACAGGCTGACGGGCGAGGAGGTCGCGGTGGCCGAGCCCAGGAGGAGGACGGTCCGGAACGGACCCTGCTCCACCGCGCGCGTATAGGCCATGACTGGAGTGTACGCGCCGGGCCGCGTACACGGGCTCGGGTGCGGGCGCGAGCGCGGGTCCGGGGCGCCTCAGTCGAGGGCGCCGGGGCAGGTGAGCCCGGGTTCGGGCACCTCGCCGGCGAGCAGGTAGGCGTCCACCGCGTCGTCCACGCACGGGCTGCGGCCGGTGCCGTAGACGGTGTGTCCCGCCCCCTCGTAGGTGACCAGGGTGGCGGTCCCCATCCGTTCGGCCAGGGCCTCGGTCCAGGCGTAGGGAGTGGCCGGGTCGCCGACGGCGCCCACGACCACGACCGGGGGCGCGTCCGGCGCGGTCGCCGCGGGGGCCTCCTCCGTCCGGGGCCAGTACGCGCACGGCAGGTGGTCCCACACCGGGTCGGGTCCGAACAGCGGGGCTAGGGCGGCCGCCTCGTCGGCGGCGTCGCGGTAGGCCTCCACCGTGACCGGGTCGGCGCGGTCGGCGCAGTTCACGGCGGTGAACACCGCGCTCGCGTCCTGGTGCTCCGTCCCTGGTACGACCTCGCCGGAGCCCGCCCGCGCGTACGCGCCGAAGGTGCGGTCGTAGAGCCGTCCGAGGTGGCGCCCGGTCCCCTCGGCGTCGTCCTCGGCGAGGGCGGTGAACAGGTCGGCGAGCAGGTCCCAGCCGTCCTCGCGGTACAGCTCCATGACGACCATGGCCATCAGTGTGCGGCCGTCCACCGGGATCCCCTCGGCCTCGGCGGGGACGCGGTCGAGGCCGCGCAGGAGGGCGGCCGCCCGGACGTCGGCCTCGCTGAGGGTTCCGGAGCCGCCGGAGCCGGGTGCGCGGTCCGCTCCGGCGAACGGGCAGGCCCCGTCGCGGGCGCAGCGGGCCACGAACGCGTTCCAGGTGCTCTGGAGGGCGGCGACCTGGTCGACGGCGGCCCGCGCGTTGGAGGTCCCGGTCGCCACGGCGCCGTCCAGGACCACCGCCCGGACGCGGTCGGGGTACAGGTGGGCGTAGAGGGCGCCGAGGTGGGCCCCGTAGGAGCGGCCGACGAAGTTCAGCCGTTCCTCGCCCAGGGCGTCGCGGACGACGTCGAGGTCGCGGGCGACGTGGACAGTGCCGAGGCGGGCCAGGAACTCCTCCCCCACGGTCTCCGCGCAGGCCCGGGCGTACCTGCGGGCGGCGTCCTCCAGCGGCTGGAGCTCGACGGCCCCCAGGTCGCCGGGGTCGGTGCCGGCCACGCCCTGGCGGGCCTCGACCAGGGCGTACCGGTCCCCGCAGGCGAAGCCGCCGCTGCCTCCGACTCCGCGCGGGTCGAAGGAGACGAGGTCGAAGGCGGCGCGGACGTCGTCGCCGAACAGGGGCGCGTCCAGGGCCCGGACCCCGGAGGCGCCGGGGCCGCCCGGGTTGACGACCAGGGAGCCCAGGCGCTCCTCCGGCGGGCCGCTGGCGGGAGCGCGGACCAGGGCGATGTCGAGGGTCCTCCCGCCGGGCTCGTCGTGGTCCAGGGGGACCGTGACCGTGCCGCACTCCAGGCTCTCCAGCCACTCCGAGTCGGGTCTCCGGTCGGCGGGGCCGGTGGCGCGCGTGGAGGGTCCGGTGTTCCGGTCGGCCGGTTCGGCGGTCTCCCCGTTCTCGTGGCAGGGCCGCCAGGCGACGTCCTGCCCGAGGAAGGGGTCGTCGGCGGGAGGAGAGCAGGCGGCGACCAGCACCACCGCCATGAGCCCACCGAGTCCGGGGGCACGCACCCCGCACCGCACCGCTGACTCCGTTCCCGCGTCCGGTCCGCCTGCCCTCCCATCCTGCCCGGCGGGGGTGCGCGCAACCTCCGGAACAGGTGCGCCGACGTGCAAAAAGACGGTCAGGCCGAGCCCCCGGATCGGCGCTGGCGGCGCGTCAGAGCAGGCTGACGTCGGTGTCCAACAGCGCGGGCAGGGCGCCGGGGGAGGCGACCGCCACCAGGGGGCGCAGGGGGTCGCCGAACGCGATCCGTCCGGGCTCCCCGTCCAGTGACGGGTCGGCGTGGGCGATCCAGTCCACCAGTTCGACCGCGCGGCTGACGTCGCCTCCCGGCCGGGTCAGGGCGACCACCGTCCCCGCCACGTCGCAGCGCGTGCTGAGGTGGGCGGTGGCGGCGAACACGCTCTGCGCCCAGGCGCCCCGGCCCACCTCGCGCGCCTCCCCTCCGGGGTCTCGGCGCCGCCGCCAGCCGGGCGCGGTCAGCCCCACCGCCCGGTCGTCGAAGGCGAGCACCAGACTGGGCCGCTCCTGGGCGGTCAGGCACTCCTCGGGGACGGTGAGGGAGGCGTCCATCCACACCTGGACCGGACCGCTGGCCGCGCGCACGAGCGCGGTGCGTGCGGCGTCGAGCAGAACGGCGTCCACCTGGGTGCGGGCCGCCCGGCAGGCGCTCCCGGTCAGGGAACCGTCCCCGTCCCCCGCGCCAGCGCCGGGCAGCGGCGTGTACCCCGGCAGGACCAGGTGCCAGTCGACGCTGGCGCGGCCCCGCAGGGGAAGTTCGCCGTGGGTCAGGCAGACCACGGTCCTCCTGCGCGCCAGCTGGTAGGTGGCGCAGGCGCCCGTCCGACGGGCGGCCAGGGCCAGTCCCAGGCTCATCGCCTTGGTGCCGGTCGTGATGTCGGCGACGACCGGGGGCGGCGGGTCGGCCCGCTGCTCGCGCACGATCCAGCCGTGGGCGACGGCCGCGACCGCGTCGGCGTCGGAGCCGTCCACGGGGTCGGGGGTGAAGCGGACCCGGTCGCGGTATCCGGCCTCCTTGAGCAGGGCGGCGTCGGCGGGCGGGGCTCCGGGGTGCTCGGCGGCGTGCAGGGTCCGAGCGGCGGACTCGCGCATCCGGTCGCGCACGCTCTGCCTGGAGGGCAGGACCAGGGCGCGGGCGGGCCGGTGGGCGTGCACGGCGGTGAGGGTGCCCAGGCGGCTGCCGCCCAGGGAGGTGACCAGGACGGGACCGTCCCCCGGCGCGGGATGGCGCTCGGGCGGCGGGGGCTCGGCGGCCTCCGGCGGTGCGGGGAGGGGGCCGGGGTCCGGGGCTCCGCCGGTGTCGGAGGAGGCCAGGCCCGGGAAGAAGGCCCTGCGGATGTCCTCGAACGACGTCAGCCGGGTCAACAGGTCCTCCAGGCTCCACACGTGCACGCTGCGGGCGGTCAGCGCCGGGTTGTAGGCGGTGACGCGCTCGCGCAGCCCGGGGACCGCGGGCCCGGAGTGGACGAACAGCACCTGGACGGCGGTACCGAAGACCCGGCGGGCCTTGGCCACCGTCCACCCGGCGCGGGCGACGACGTCCTCGGGGCGGGCCTTGGCCTCCACGCACAGCACGCGGTGGCGGTGGCGCAGGACGGCGTCGAAGTCGGCGACGGAACCCCCGGGGTGGCGGGGGTCGGCGACCTGGCGCGCCCCGACGACCTCGGTGTCGGACCGGCGGCGCGTGTGGCGCAGCAGGTGGGACAGGACGCGCCCCTCGGCGACGACGCCGCGCCGCACGGCCGGGGACAGGTCGGGGAAGCGCGCCTGGAGGGCCTGGCGCCCGCCCTGGACGAAGAGGCGGACGGGTTCGGGGTCGCGGTCCTCCAGCCAGTGGGCGCCGTGGATCGCGGCGAGGGTGCGCAGGTCGACGCCGTCGCTGACCAGCGGGCGCCCCGGGTGGGAGCCGTCGGCGGTGCGCAGGCGGTCGTGGACCGCGTCCAGGTAGTGGCGCCAGCGGCGGGCCCGGGGGTGCCGGTCCGGCGGCAGGGCCCGCTCGTGCAGCAGGGCCGCGGCCACGCTCATCACCTTGGTGCCGCCGGTGTAGTCCAGGTACCAGGGCTCGCCGCCGTTGGCGCGGTGCAGGGCGGCCAGGGTGTCGGTGACCGGGCCGAAGTCGTGCGGGTCGGGCCCCACGCTCACCACGCTCACCGACTCGGGGGAGGCCAGGCGCTCCACGGCCGCGGCGACGCGCCGTGCCAGCGGCCGGGTCCCGTCACTGGCGACCAGGGCCAGGTGGTCGGCGCGCAGGGTGAGCGAGGACAGCAGCGCGGGGGTGGGGTTCTGTCCGACGAGCACGACGGCGGCACGGGGGCTGTCCACGGCGTCCTGTTCCGGGAGGGGGCGTCGGACGACCACGCTATGCGGTGGGACTGCGTTTCTCCAGCGCCCGGCACCGGCCCGGACTCAGCGGTGCCGCCTTCCGCCGATCGCAGGTCAGGATCCCATGCACCGCAACGGCGACACTTCCGGTCGGTCCTAGGCCCCCACCGCCTCCCCGGGCACCGCCTCCGCGTCCCGGGGACGGGGACCGAGCCGCACCGGGGCGCCGCTGACGACGAAGGAGCGGCAGGCGGTGACCACGCCGCTGCCGTCGCGCACGAGGTCGGAGGGGACCAGCAGGTCACGGCGTTCGGGGTGAGCGGAGACGACCACGGAGGAGACGATGAACCACACGCCCTCCTGCGGTTCGGGGAGGTTGGCCCGGGTGCGCTCCTCGGCCATCAGCGGGACCCCGGCGACCTCCAGGCCCACCGGGACGCGGACGGCCTCCACCCGGGCCGGTCGGGCCGATCCGGGCCAGCGACGGATGACGCGCGACCTCTCGTCCACGACTGTCACCACATGCGGCGTCAGGTTGACCACCCGCATCCGGCGACCTCCGTTCCTCTCGCTTCCCCCGCCAGCCGGACTGACCGCCGGGTCCGGCGGCGCCGCGCCCTCACCGCAGTCTCTCGGACACAGCGCGCACCCTCCGGGGGAACGCGCCGGACCGGAAAACCCGTAAACACTGAGGCCATTGTTGCTGATATCCATTTTGTACTTGTTTACAGAAATTCATACTGCTTGGTACTGGGGTCCAACAATTGACATTTCCCCCACAGCGGGCCTAATTTGATAGGTGACCTCCCGTTGACGCGGGGGTGTCACCTGAGGTCTCGCGTTCTCTTACGCGCTTTCCCGGAGGGCTGGGGAAGCGTCCCGGCCCCGGACCACCGGGGAGAAGAGTTCGTGAGCACGCACCACTGCTCCGCCTGGGAGCTGTTCGGCTCCACCGC
Source organism: Nocardiopsis synnemataformans DSM 44143 (assembly GCA_000340945.1). Lineage (GTDB taxonomy): Bacteria > Actinomycetota > Actinomycetes > Streptosporangiales > Streptosporangiaceae > Nocardiopsis > Nocardiopsis synnemataformans. The sequence goes on from ANAW01000231.1 coordinate 45,813, forward strand.
CTTCCTGCGCACCTTCACGCGCGTCCTGGGGTGCGGGCCGTGCTCCGCGGACGGAACCGCGCAGGGCTGCTCGGGTCACTCCGAACAGTTCTGCGACTATGTCGACCTGTGCGCCGAGCACTGCCCGTGCCCGGTGCACGGAGGCGACCCCGAGGGCGTCGTCGCCGTGCGCATGCGCCGCGCCGTGCCCGAGGGCGCCGCCGTCGACCGTACCGCCGCGCACCGGCTGCGCGACGCCCTGGACGACGTGCGCCGGGACCGCTCCTACAAGAACCTGCGCCGCGTCTACCCGCAGGCCTCCGCCGACGGCCGGGTGCGCTGCGCGTTCTCCGAGCGCCCGCGCCGCTGGGCGCAGCGCCGCGACGTGTCCCGGGTCGCCGCGGACGTGGTCGACCAGGAGGCGCTGGCCATGCTGGTGCTCACCGCGGGCTGGGGCAACCCCGCCGCCGACCTGCCCGAGGACGTGCACCCGGGCGAGGCGGTCTCCTTCACCGAGGACGGCAGCGCCGTGCCCGTCGCCGACCTGCGCGGACGCGCCCTGACCGCGGTCGGGGAACCGCCCATGGTCTCCACCGCCACCGGCGACTACCTGCTGCGCAAGCTGGCCGAGCTGGCCGCAGGGCGCGACGCCGACGCGGGCCGCACCCCCGACCAGCGGCGCCGCCTGCTGCTGCGCGGCCTGCTGCCCGGCATGAGCGGCGAGGACGTCGCCCGCAGGCTCACCGGTGTGCTGGGCCGGATGGCGGTGGACATGCCCGTCCACTTCCGGCTGGTGCAGCAGGCGCGCGGACGGGCGCGCAGCGCGCCCTACTCCCCCGTCCCGGACGCGCCCGAGCCCGGGCAGGAGTCCTCGGAGCGGCGCGAGGTGCTGGGCGCGCGGGAGCGCGCCTGGCTGGAGCGCGCCGCCCGGGAGCTGGCGGAGCGGGCCCAGGGGGCGCGGGAGGACTTCGAGGCCGACCCGCAGGGGTCGCTCGACGCCCTGGTGTGCGCGCTGCTGGAGGAGGAGCCCGCCCCGGCGCTGTGGTCGGGCGCCCAGGAGGACCCCGACCTGCGCGCGGACCTGCTGGAGGCGCTGGCCGAGGCCATCGACGGCCGCCCGTGAGGGGGCGCGCTCACCCGGCGTCGCGGAACCGCCGGGTGAGCGGGGGCAGCACCGGGTACTCGGCGAACTCGCGCAGCGACATCACCGCGGTCGCCTCCCAGGGCAGGCGGCCGCGCCACCGGCTGGCCAGGCACACGTCCACCGCCTGGTCCACCTCCCGCCACCGCTCCGGGGCGGGCCCGCCCGGCAGGCGCCTGGCCGCCAGCGCGGCGCCGAACGCGTCCAGGAACCCCCGGACCCGCTCCTCCCCGGCGCGCACGACCCCCGCGCCCGGGTCCAGGGACAGCGCGCGGGCGCGCCGGTCCACCAGGTACAGCTCCGGGCGCAGGTGGACGCTGCCCATGCCCAGCGACTTGCCCATACCGATCTTGTGCGCGTGTTCGGGGTCGGCGGGGTCGCCCCCGTCCACGGGGTTGTCCAGCAGCAGAGCGCGCAGCAGCGCACCGAGTTCGCCGTCGGTGAGGTTGGTGAAGGTGACGCGCGAACGGAAGGTGAGACCGTCGCGGAGGGGGACGATGTCGCGCTGGGTGTCGCGGGGCGGTTCGTGCTGGGACCCCGGCGCCAGCACCGCCAGCCCCAGCTCCTCCTGGGTGCGGGCGTCGTAGCGCACCGGTCCGCCCGGGGCGGCGCGGTGCCGGTGCAGGTAGACCTTGTACCCGCCCAGGCGCACCAGGCCCTCGTGCGACCACGTGATGATGTCGGGCCGGTCCCCCGAGGCGACGTCGGGACCCTGGACCAGGTAGTTGGCGAAGCAGCCGCGCTGGGGCGAGAGCAGTTGCACGCGCAGGGCCGCGCCGTCGGGGTAGTCCGGGTCGGGGTCGGTGCTCAGCGCGCTGCCGAAGGACACCCGTCCCTTGGACGCCCCCGCCTCGCCCGCGAAGGTGTCGGTGTCGCCGAACAGGGCGCGGCACACGTCCACCGTGCGGCCCGCCAGGGCGGCCCGCCCCGGGTCGCCGTGCTGGGGCCCAAGGACGGGCGGGGGCAGGGCCCGGCGCACCGGGTTGTCGTCGCTGACGGCGATGCGGTAGCCGCCGGAGCGGCCGAAGGAGACCACCGCCCCGGACGCGTCGAGGTCGAACCAGACCGGTTCGAGCCCGCGGCGGGGCAGGCCGCCGCCNGGTCGGCCGCGCACGTGCCCAGGGTGTCGGGGAAGGCGGCGCGCTGGTAGCCGGTGACCTGCTCGGCCGACTCGAACAACTCCACCATGGCGTCCGGGACGCGCAGGCGTTCGCCCAGGTCGGCGGGCCGAGGGAAGAGGTAGGCGTTGCGGCGCTCGCCCGCGGCGACCCCGGTCAGGACCACCAGGGCCCGCAGCACCCCTCCCCTGCCCAGGCCGCGGACGCCGTCGGCACGTGCGTCGAGGTAGGCGCGGGCCTCCTCCTCGGTGGGTGCGACGGCGGCCACGCGCCGCTCCCCGGGCAGGTGGACGGCGTGCACCCACCGGTACTGGAGGCGGCTGTGCTGTTCGTGGGTGGTGGGGACGTAGGTGTTGCTCCTGGGCGGGTCGGGGAAGTCGTCGACGCCGAAGTCCCAGGTGCGCAGGCTCTCGCGCAGGACCGCGAAGGGCACTTTGAGGGCCTGGCCGGGATCGCCCGACAGGGCGGTGGCGGGGACCTCGACCACGTACCAGCGCCCGTCGGGCGGCGAGTGGAACAGGAACCCCTGCTTGGTGCGCAGACCGGACCGGCGCCTGCGGTAGTGGGCGTGCTGGTGGGCCATGACCCTGCGGGCGCGCGTGGACAGGGCGCTGTCGGCGCTGTCGGGGTCGATGCGCACGGGCGCGCGGAAGAACAGCATCGGGGTGTTGACCGGGCCGGTCTCGCCGCTGGTGAGCATGCGCACGGTGTTGCGGACCAGGCCGCGCAGGGTCGAGCCGGGGACGGCGGGCAGGTGGCGGTCGCCGTGCGGGAAGCGGGTGGAGGCGTTCACGCGCCCGCGTTCCAGGGACTGGCCGACGAAGGTGGGGGTGAGCGTGGTCAGGGTCAGGTCGATCCATCCCGAGTGGGTGCCCGCCACGGTGCGGTCGTGGCTGCGCAGCAGGTCGTCGGTGGAGTGGTCGCCGTGCAGGTCGGCGGCGGGCACGGGGGTGTCGGCGATCCGGACCAGGCCGTAGGGCGCGGTGGCGTGGAACCGTCCCGCCCGCGGGCGCGGGGCGTCGCCGAACCGGGCGGCGACCTCACCGGGGTTCACCACGGCCGCCCCTCCCCCCGGATCTCGTCGCCGGTGCCCACGTCGAACTCCGGCCCGGTCGGCTTGACTCCCGGGCGCATCCCGGTGAGCCGGTGGAAGGCCACACCCACCGCGCCGGTGGCGGGGTCCTGCGCCCAGTACTCGCGCACCGTCAGCCAGGTGCCCGTGCTCTCCAGGGCGGTCCTGCCACCGGGCGCGGGCCGGAGGCGGCCGGAGAAGTCGGTCCACGCCACCGGGAGCACCGCCTGTGTGCCGGAGGGCTCCCGCGTCACCGACAGGGGAACCTCGCCGTCCAGGGTGCGGCTGAAGGAGGGGCCGTTCCAGCCCTGGAGGAGGAGGGAGCGGTCGCGCGGGCGCAGCTCCTCCGGCAGGTCGCCGGGGGCGTCCGCGCTGATCCACCCGGCCTCGGCGCCCTCCCCGAGCCGGATCTGCGCGTGCGGTCCGAACACCAGGACCTCCAGGACGCGCCAGCGGTCGGCGGCGGCGACCGGGGGCGGAGCCGACAGGTGGGCGGTGGGCGGCTGGTCCGAGCGGCGCCACCGCGGTCCCGGGCAGGCGCCGGTGACGCGGCCGTCGCCGAGTTCGGCGAGCAGCCACTGCGGTCGGCCCGGTGCGCCGGGGACCTCCGGCGTCCCGGTGTCGAGCAGGCGGCAGCGGGTGCCGTGGACGAAGACGTCGTCGAGGACTCCGTCGACCTGGGCGGCGGTCAGGCGGCGCACGGCCAGGCCGTGCGGACGCGGGGGCTCGTGGTTCACCTGGGCTCCCGGGGGATGCCCTGGCCTTCAGACGGGGGAGGAACCCGGGCAGGCAGCCCGCACCTTTCCCGTTCTGCCTTACACATGCTTCTCCTCGTTCTAACCTTTGCCGTATGCGGACGGCGTACAAGTGCCGGGCCTACCCGGACCCCGAACAAGCGGCTCAGTTGGGCCGCACGTTCGGTTGCGTGCGCCTGGTGTGGAACAAAACTCTCGCCGAGCGTCACACTGCCTACCATCAGCGCGGCGAGAAAACGTCGTACAAGCAGACCGACCAGGCGCTGACCGGGTGGAAGAAGACTCAGGAGCTGGCGTTTCTGTCCGAGGTGTCCTCGGTGCCGTTGCAGCAGACCCTGCGCCACCAGCACACCGCGTTCGCGAACTTCTTCGCGGGCCGAGCCAGGTAGCCCCGCTTCAAGTCCCGGGCGGGCAAGCAGTCGGCGCACTACACCCGGTCGGCGTTTCGCATCAAGGATGGTCAGCTGTTCCTGGCCAAACACCAGAGGCCGCTGAAGGTGGCCTGGTCGTGGGATGACGTCGACCTGGCCGCCCTGGATGCGACCACGGTCATCGTCTCCCGCGAGGCGGACGGGCGCTGGTACGCCACCTTCGCCGTGGAGACAACCGATCCCGCGCCCGCACCGGAGAGCGGGGCCGAGGTCGGTATCGATCTGGGGGTGAAGGACTTCGCGATTCTGTCCACGGGCGAGAAGATCGCCAACCCCCGCCACTTGGAGCGCAAGGCCCGCAACCTCAAGCGTTACCAGCGGCGCGTGGCCCGCAAACAGCGCGGCTCGAACAACCGCCGCAAGGCCAAGCGCAAGGTCGCGGCCGCGTACCGCAAGGTCCGCCACGCCCGCGCTGACTTCCTGCACAAGACCACCACCCGCCTGGTGCGCGAGCACGACCTGATCGCCATTGAGGACCTGAACGTGCGGGGCATGACCGCCTCCGCGCGAGGCACCGTCGAGCGTCCCGGTCAGCGGGTCCGGCAGAAGGCCGGACTGAACCGGTCGGTGTTGGATGCCGCTCTGGGTGAGTTCCGTCGTCAGTTGGAGTACAAGGCCGCCCGATACGGCCGAACGCTGGTGGTAGTCGATCGCTGGTTCCCCTCCTCCAAGACCTGCTCGGAGTGCGGATACCTGCTGGATCGGCTTTCGTTGGGCACCCGGTCGTGGACGTGCCCTTCCTGCCGCACCCGACATGATCGGGACCTCAACGCGGCCAAGAACACTCTTGCGGCTGGTCGAGTCGCAGCCCGGGACTCGGTCTCGGGTGATGCCTGGGGAGCTGGTGTGAGTCGGCAAGGGTCTTCCCTTCCGCTGTCGGCTGCGAAGCAGGAAACCGGGCCCGTGAGGGTCGCCGCGCGAGCGGCACCGGACCGTTAGGTTCGGTCGGAATCCCCCTCCTTTGAGGAGGGGGAGGAAGTCAACTGGGCTCCTCCGTCGTGGCTTCGGGGGCGAGCGCGGCGCGCAGGGCGTCCAGCCAGCCGCGCGCTGTGGCCGCGTCGGCGCTGGCGGGTGCGAACAGGGCGGCGACCAGGTCCACCGTGTCCGGCGGCCCCCCGCCTTCGGGGTGGGTGGTCAGCAGGGCGCGGGTCGCGGTCAGGCGACCGTTCCCGCTTCCCGCGCCCGCGCCGAGGGTGTCGAAGGGTACCGTGGCCAGCTCCCGCACGAGGAGTGCGAGCAGGCCGCGGACCGCGTCGTCGGGCTCGCGCACGTCCAGGACCGCCTCGGCGCTGCCGCCGCAGTGCAGGTCGGTGGTGAACAGGCGGCCGTCCACGGCGTCACCGAAGAGGGAGTCCACGGTCAGCCGGGTGGTGGTCAGGGGCGCTCCGCCGGTGAGCACGGGGACGGTGCGCAGCCGGATCCGGGAGGGGCGCGGGAGGCCGCGGCGGTCGGTGTCGGCGCCCCACCAGCGGTCGTGCCAGTCGCGCCACCGGTCCGGTCCGGCGCCCAGGTGTTCGGCCGCGTCCCGGACCAGTCGGCCGCCGATCCTCTTGAACAGGGCGAACAGCGCGGTGTCGCCGAGGACCGGGGCGGGGTGGACGGCGGCCTTGTCCGGGTCAGTGACGGCGGGGCGGTGGCGGTGGGCCCGGTCCACCTCGCCCAGGCGTTCGGGGGCCGGGACGTCGCCGATCATGAGCAGGCCGGGTCTGGGGTCGCGCGGCGGCGGGACGGTGGGGTCGGGCTGTTCGGCGACGGCCAGGGTCAGGCGGAGTTCGGCGCGGTGGCGGCGGTCGGGCCGGTGCGCGCGGGCGACCGCGTGTGCTGCGGTGGCCCCGCGCCCGCAGGCGCGCAGGGCCCCGGTCAGGGCGGTGGCCAGGTCGGCGGGGGCGTCGGCGAGCGCGTCGGCGCCCTCCTCCCAGCGCCGGGCCCAGGAGCGCGCGTGGTAGGCGAACCAGCCGCGCTCGTCGGTGAGGTCGTGGCGGCGCGCCGCCCAGTGGGTGGCGCGGACGGCGCCGTAGCCGCGGCCGGTGCGCCCGCCCACGCGGATGCCGGGGCCGGAACCGCCGGGCCCGGAGAGCCCGTCGCAGGCCAGGAGCAGCAGGGTGAGCAGGCGGGCCTCGTCGGCCGGAGCGGGGACGTGCAGGCGCAGGTGCGCGGTGAGCACGGTGCCCGCTGGCAGGATCTCCCACCGCCACGTGCGGCCCGGCTGGACGGTGCCCGCGGCCGGGTCGACCCGGGTGCCGGTGCGGACCGCGAGCGCGGTGTCCTCGGGGAGTTCGGCGCGGGCGTCGTCCACGTCCAGCGCGCTCGCGGCGGCCCCCTCCCCGTCCGTCGCGGCGTCGGACTCCGCCGAGCCCATGAGGGCGCGGACGCTGTCGGGGTCGCCCGTGCGGGCGGCGAGTTCGTGGCGCAGCAGCCCGGCCAGGGTGGTGGCGCGCAGGCGGGGAGCGCCGGTGGCCGGGTCGCGGTCCACGTACAGGTCCACGTCGCTTCCGGCGGCGTGGCGGGGCGTGGCCCGGGCCGCCCCGACATGGGTGTCGGAGAGCAGGCACAGCCGCAGGGTGACCTCCCACAGCAGCCCGGGCGGGGCTGGCTCGCCGCTCACCCGGGGCCTCCCCCGCCGGGGCGTCCCCCGTCCTGCTCGGCGCGCGGCAGGCGGGCGGCCTCGGCCAGCCAGGAGGAGACCAGCACCAGGGCGAGGCGGGCGGCGGCGCGGCGCTCCCAGTCGCGGGCGCGGACGGAGAGGCCCTGGTCACCGGGGGGCAGGCCGTCGGGCAGGGAGAGGTCCACGGCGGCGACGGCGCGGGTGTAGGCGGGGCTGTGCACGGGGTCGGGCCGGTTGCTCCGCCACCAGGCCTCGGCTCCGCCGGACAGGTCTCCCAGCCAGGACCGGACGGTGACGGGGCGGTCGCGGCCCGGGCGGGCCAGGCGGGCCCGGTCCAGGGCGCGTACGGCCCGGTCGTGCAGGACCTTGTGGGTGCCCGCGGTGCCCGTGTGGCCGGGGGCGCGACCGCAGACGGTGCGTTCGAGGGCGGCCAGGGCGTCCTCGGGGGTGGAGTGGGGATGGGTGACGACCTCGCGCAGGCGTGCCAAGAGGCTGGGGGTGAGCGGGGTGAGCCGGTGAGCGGAGCCGCGGGCCAGGGAGCGGGCGTGGTCGCGGACGGGCTGGGCGGCGGCGTTCCACAGGAGCGCGTCGTACAGGGCGCGCAGCTGGCCGTCCTCCTGCGGGAAGGGGGCCGAGGCGGGGATGGCGCGGCCGTCGGGGAGGGCGACGGTGCCCGGCGCGCGGCCCGCGAGGGGGGCGACGGTGCCCGGCGCGCGGCCCGCGAGGGGGGCGGCCAGCGGGGCGAGGGGTTCGGGACCGGGAGGTGGCGGGGAGAGCAGGGTGAACTGGCCGTGGCCGTCCACGACCCGTTCGCCCAGGGGGTGCGCCTCCAGGTCGCGGACCCGCTCGGTGTCCAGGTCGCAGTCCAGGACCAGGCGGACCAACGCGCCGGGACGTGCGGCCCAGCGCTGGGCCATGGGTCCGTGGTAGCCGCGGTGGTAGGCGCCGACGAGTCCTGCCTCGGCGTGGCTGGCGAGGACGCGCGCGCGGGCGCCGGGCAGGCGCCGGGCCAGGAGGTCGAGCACGGCGGGCACCAGGTGCGCCGGGCGGTACTGGCCGTCGTCCCCCACCAGCAGCGCCGGGGAGAGCAGGAGCAGGTCGAAGGGGGATCCGGCCGCCCACGAGCGTGGGCCCGCGGGTTCGACGCGGTCGGGTGACAGGAGGCGGTCGGGGTCGGCGGGGGCCACGCGGACGCCGCCGTGGGCGCGGGTGCCGCCGGAGCCGAGGGTGAGGGTGCCGTCGGCCTCGGCGAGGAAGGCGGCGACGCGTTCGGCGAGTTCCCGCAGCGCGGTGTGGTCGGGGGCGCGCAGCTGCCATCGGGCCTCGAAGACCTGGCCGGGGTCGATGCTGGTGGTGAGGAAGGGGACGCCCCGGGGCGCGTCGCCGGTGCGGGGGCGGCCGAGGTACTGCTCGGCGGTGGTGCGCACGGCGGCGCGCAGGGAACGGTCCGGGGTGAGCGGGTCGCGGACCGCGCGGTAGGGCGTGGCCGGGTCGGTGGGCCCGAAGGCGTCGACGGTGGTGTCGCCGTCCTTGCCCGGCGTGTACAGGTGGGCGGGGGCGGGGTGGGCGGCCCCGGCTTCCAGAAGGGGGTGGGCGGGGGCGAAGCGGACCTGTTCGCCGCGGGCCACCCAGTCGTGGAGCTCGCGGTCGCGGCCCGCGCGCCGCAGCGCGGCGGCGAGCATGCCGCGCTGGGCGCGGCCGCTGACGGAGTGCTCGGAGTCCACGCGCAGCGGGTCGAAGGAGGTGCGCACGGCCAGGGTGTCGGTCAGGACGTAGCGCAGCGGCAGGTAGCCGCTCACCGCGGACTCGCTCACGTGCCTCCCTCCGTGTCCCGGTGCGGTCCGGCGCCGCGCCGCGGCGTCCGCGCCGCCGCCGGATCCGTCCCCGGGGCCGGAGAGCACGTCGCGGTGCCCCGTGCCGGAGGGGCGGCGGGGCCGGGGAACACCGGTCCCAGGAACGCCGCGCCCAGGTGCCCCGGGCCGGGGAACGCCGGACCCGCGGACCCCGGACCGGGACACGACGTACCCGGGTACCCCGAACCGGGGAACGCCAAGCCGGGGAACACCGTGCGGCAGGACATCCCGCCGGAGAGCGCCGTGTCGGGGAGCGCCATGGCGAAGGGCGTCCTGCCGGGAATCGCCGTGCCGGGGGAACGGGGTCTCATGTGGGTGTACCTTCCCGTTCCCGGCCGCCGTTCACGGGCGCGGCGAGGCTCAGGGTCACCGCGTGCGGGTCGCTCCCCCCGGCCCCGGCCAGGCGCACGTCCACCCGGCCCCGGCCGCGCGTGCCCCTCGACCCGATGTGTGTGGTGGCCAGGCAGGCGCGGGCCAGCAGCCGCCAGTGCTCCTCCCCCGGCGGGGAGGCCCAGGTCAGCGCGGCGGTGAGGGTCAGCCCCGGCAGGAGCGTCCGGTGCGTGCGCAGGCGGCCCGGCTCGGGTGCGCCGTCCGGGCCCACCGCGATGCCCGACTCCAGGGTCGTGTAGGCGTCGGTGACCGCGCGGCGCAGGGTGGAGCGCACCGGTTCGGCCCGACCGGCGAGCGCGCGGGCGACCGCGGCGCGCACCCCGTCGCCCAGGACGGCGTGGCCCACCCGCAGCATCCGGTCGGCGCCGTGCGAACTCCCCCGGCCGAAGACCTCGTCGCAGGCCCCGGCCAGGCCGGGTGCCACCGCCAGGGCGCTGACCGCTCCGGCGCGCAGCCGCGCGGCGAGGCGGTGGCGGGGCAGGTAGGGCAGGCCGTGCTCGTCGGTGACCACGTCGGTGTCGGCGCCCGTGCCGTCCGCGCTGGCGCCGACGAACAGCGCCGGAGAGGCCAGGTGCACGGTGACGCGGTCCGGGCGGCTCACCGGGACGCGCCCGGCGGTCGGACCACCCGGGCACGCGGGCCGTCGCTTCCCTCCCACCGCTGGGGAAGGTGGGGTTCGAGGGCCGCCGCCAGCCCGGGGTCCAGGTGCAGGTCCATCACCTCGACCGCATCGAGCAGGCCGCCGGGCGTCCAGCCGCGGGGCAGGTCGACGGGCCTGCCCGTCACGTGGGCGCGGCGGGCGAGTTCGGGCCCCGGGTCGGCGCCCGACTCCAGCAGGGGGACCAGCGCGGAGACCAGCCAGCCCCGCTGGCGGGTGTCCCCGTCGGCGAGCAGGCTGCCCGGGGCGGTCGCGGACAGGTACCGGTCCAGGAAGCGGGCGAACCCGGTTCCGGTCAGGGGCAGCCCGGTCCTCGGCGCGGGCGCCTCGCGGGCCCGGTCCAGGCGGCGCAGCACCCGTCCGACTCCGTCGAGGCGCGTCGTCCAGGCCACGGCGTGCTCGTCGCTGGCCCCGGGTTCGGCCCCGGCGGTCTGGAGGCGGTGCTGCTTGGCGCGGCGGCACATCGCCTCGCACAGGTCGTAGCCCAGCGACAGCGGGGCGCCGACCGGCTGCACGGCCACGCCCACCCCGACCGTGGGCACGAACGTGGTGTGCGCCGCACCGTCCGGCGCGACGACGGTGCGCCCGCCGCCGGGGCGGTCGCCGTGGGCCTCGGCGAGCGCGCGGTGCAGCCCCACGCGGGGATCGCGGTCGTCGCCGACGCGCGCGGGGTCGGCGTCCAGCCAGTCGAGGGCGTAGCGCACCAGGCTGAGGGCGAGCCGGGCGTCGCACAGCACGGTCAGGTCGTCTCCGGCGACCACGACGGGGCGGACCGGCAGGGCCACGGGCCCGGGCGGCTCGTGGTGGAGGGTGATCGGCGCGGCGGCGCCGGTTCCCGGAATGACGGGGCGCCGGCCGGGCACGGCGTGGACGGTGGCCGCCACGGCGCGCACCAGGACGCGGGCCAGCCCCTCGGTGAGTCCGGCGATGCGGGTGGACAGGCGGCGCTGGGCGAAGGCACCCGAACCCGGCACGGCCGGGTCCCCCGCGCGTTCGCGGTACTCGCCCAGGAGGGCGCCCAGGCCGTTGACGTCGATGTGGACGACCGCGACGCGGCTGAGGCCGCCGGGGTCGCGGCCCAGGCGGTCCACCTCCATCGGCAGGGTCAGGCCGGGGGCTCCGGCGGCGGTGACGGCACCGGCCAGCCAGGCGGAGCTGTGGGCGCGGTGCCAGCGGCGGCCGATCCCCCGGGCCCGGGCGACGTCGGCGGCCACCCGCTCGTGCACGTCGGCGTGGTCGTCCTGGGCGCGGCTGCTGTCCACCGACTCGGCGGGGCCG
>ANAW01000232.1:0-4924 GCA_000340945.1 Nocardiopsis synnemataformans DSM 44143
TGTGCAGGGCCGACATGTGCCGCCGCGCCTCGCGCAGCCGCGCCGGGAGCAGGGCCAGCGCCTCGTCCACCCCCGCGGGGCGGCGCGTCGTGCCGCCTCCGGACGATTGCGCGCCCCCCGGTGCGGAGCCCGCGGCCTCACCCGGATCCACGGCCCCCGGGCGGTCCGCCCAGGCGGCTGCGGCCGTGCCGGTGTGCTCCGCGGCGGCGGTCCCCGCGCCCCCGGACGCGTGTTCGGCCTCGGAACCGTAGGCCACGTGCGCGACCACGGGGGTCAGGTCCGCGGCGCGGTCGCGCAGCCTGCGGGTGTAGCGGGCGGTGAACCCGTGCGCCGAGGCCGCGTCGGGGAAGACCGCGGTGAGCGCCCCTCCGGCGTCGCGCAGCACCACGCAGTCCGACGGCACGAGGTCGGCGATCCCGTGCTCGGCGTCGGAGGTGTCGGTGAGCTCCGCGACGAGGGCGGCGCGCCCCACCGCGTCCAGGATGCGCCGCCCGCTGTACACGTAGGCCTGGATGCCGCGCAGGTCGACACCGACCACCACACCGCTGGACGGTGCTCCCCCCGGTTCCGTCGGGGCACCGGGGGGCCGGTGCTGCTCGGGGGCGAAGGTCACCGTGTCGGGCTCCTCCATCGGCGGGACGTGCGGGGACGCGGCGCTACCGCGCGGCGCCTGCTGACCTCTCTCGGACGGTGCCGCACGGCACACACCGGTACCAAGCGATACCAGTCCGGGTCCGCGGGGCCTTCCCCCGCCCCGGCACGACGCGCCCGTCCCGGGGCGCGGCGCGGTCCGGCCGGACACGGGGGCCGCCTCTCCGTGGAACCCTCACCCCGGGAGCGCGGCGCTGTCCGAGAGAGCTGAGTGCACACCCGCCCCGGCACGGAAGGTTCCCCGATGGCCCCGCACACACCCGAGACGCTCACCCCGCCAGGACGTGACACGTCGTCCGTCCCCGCCGCCGCGAGCGGCGCACCGCTCACCCCCCAGGACCTCGTGCCGCACCTGCGCGGCCTGGCCCGCGCGCTGCGCGACCGGGGCGCGGACCGGGCCGGGCGGGAGCGCGCCCCCTCACCGTGAGCGCACGCCGACGGCTCCCGCCCCCGTCCACGGGGTGGGAGCCGGCGGGCGGGCCGGTCACCGGTGCGGCACCGGCCCCGGTCGGCGGGGTCAGGTACTGCACCGACCCTGCTCAGCGGGGTCAGGTACTGCACCGGCCCCGGTCGGCGGGGTCAGTCGAACAGGGCGCCCCCGAACTCCTCGGTCTCGGCGACCGCGTGCGCCCGGGTCTCGCCCACGCGCTGCGGGGCGCGCCGGGACACCCGGTGCGGCGTCCGCCGGGGGCGCTGTGCGGGCACCTGGGCGGACGGCTGGCCACTGGTCACCGTGTCCACCCGCACGGAGCCGAAGCCCTGGGCGGTGTACTTGCCCACACCGGTCAGCTCCAGCAGTTCCAGGAGGGTGGCGAAGGCGTCGGCGTGGCCGCGCTCGCCCCCGGCCAGGTCCAGCCGCAGCCCGCCGTGCCAGCCGAGCACGGTGCGGTTGTCGGCGTGCTGGTGCTCGGCCAGCCGCACCTCCTCGCCGGGCAGGGGCTCGCGGCGCACCCGGGCCAGCCCGTCGAACACCAGCTCCAGCCAGGGCTCGGCCAGGGCGGACGGCGCGAACCGGGCCACCGCGCCCACGGCCCCGCTGCCGCCGACGATCCCGCCTCCCGAACGGTGCACGGCGCCGAAGAGCCGCCGCGGGGTGGGCCAGATGTGCGGGATGCGCTCACCGGCGGCGTCGCGGGTGGTCATGACGATGGGGGTCCGGCTGCGCACCGCGGCCGAGCGCACCGCGGACGGGCCGCGCGGCTCGGTGAGCATCCGGGTGTAGGTGCGGTCGAAGGTGCGGGTGACCGAGAGGGGAACCAGCAGGTGGTCGCCGATCCGTTGGGGGTCGCCGACCAGCTCCTCCGGTACCAGCGGGGGCGGGATGTCGTCGTCCAGCCAGGTGAGCGTCCAGTGGTGCAGCCGGTCGCCCAGGGGCGAGGGCCACCCGTTCATGGCCCACCGCTTGGCGGCCGCGTGCTCCTCCTGGGACTGGGGCCACCATCGGTTGAGCAGTCCGTGGCAGTCCTCGGGCCGGATCGGCCGCGCCGTGTCCGCCAGATCCCGCAGGATCACGGTCCACCGCATCGGCACGGGCACCACCCCTTCACTCGGTCGCGGCGGTGGCAGGTGCGCGCCGCCTAGGACTCCTCTCGGACAGTGCCGGGCCCCGGGACGCGCGCGGTCCCGGACCCGCGGCTCAGGCCTCGGCCATCTCCAGCAGGCGCAGCACGGTGCGCCAGTTGCGGCCCGTCACCGTCCCGTCGACGTGTCTGGCCACGAGGTCGGGAAGTCTGGCGTGTCTGAGTCCCAGCTCGTGGTGGGTGTAGACCTGGTCGCCCACCACCGCCATGCGCTCGCGCGGGTGGGCGGACAGGTCGAGCGCGGCCAGTCCCGCGGCGTCCACGGCGCCGGAGCAGAACAGGACGAGGAACTTGGCCGGGTCGGGGACGGGGAGGGGGTTGGCCTCCACCGCGGCGCGCAGCTGCCCGGCGGTGCGCACCACGGTCGGCACGTCGAGCCCGAGTCCGGCGTCGACGGCGTCCCGCACCCGCCGGGCCACGGCGTCGGGTCCGGTCCCCTCGGCGGTGAACACCGCGTTGCCGCTCTGGAGGTGGGTGGCCACGTCGCCGTAGCCGAGCCCGGCGAGCAGGGAGCGTAGGTCGGCCATGGCGACGCGGCGGTGCGCGCCGAGGTTGATTCCGCGCAACAGCGCGACGTACCTGGTCATGTCAACCATTGTGCCGAGACGGCGAAGGGGCGCACAAGTGTTCGATTCCGGCTGTGGACAACCCGCCGCGACGCGGCCGACGGCGGAGCCGTCCGCACCCGGCCGCGGACGCGTCGGCCCTGCGGCTTCCGTCCCTCCCCCGTGAACGCGGCGGCCTCCCGGCCTCCGGACCCGTCCCCGCGGACACGGCGGTCCCACGGCCTCCGCCTCGGCCCCGTGGACACCGGCGGGCACCGCGGGTGCGTACGCTGGCACGCGTAGGCGCGGCTCCCTGGCCGCCGCGCAGACGTGAACCGCACCACGACCCCGGAGACGCCGTGCCGCGCCTGAGCCACACCTTCGACATCACCGCAGTGGACAGGGAGGTGGTCGAGCGGATCGTCGCCGCCCTGCACGAGGTCGCCCGGAACTGCCGTTTCGACGGCCGCGGCTGGCTGCTGACCCCTGATGCGCCGACCCGGGCCCGCCTCGAACAGCGGGCCGACGAACTCGGGCTGCTCGACGGCGAGGAGGCCCTGCGGCTGCGCGAGGAGCAGCGCCGCGCCGCCGAGGACCTGCGCGGGGGCGGCGCCGACACACCCGCCGAGGCCGACGAACTGGCCGTGGCGGCCAGCCAGCCCGCCCTCCAGCTACAGAGGGGTGGCCACCTCGCGCCCCGCAGTCACTACCTCATCGCCGAGCTGTCCCCCGAGGGCGTCCCGATCGACCCCGCCGACGACGAGGAGAAGGGCTGGAGCGGCACGGGCCTGACCCTCACCTCCTGGAACGAGGCGGGCACCACCTCGGCCGAGTTCGCCATGCCCGACACCGTCGGCACGCAGGAGGACCCCGTGACGTGGGGAACCGTCACCCACGACGCCCCCGCCGGACTGCTCACCTGGAACGCGCGGGTGCGGCTGCCCGGACGCGGCGCCTGGCTGCGGTCGGCCGAGGGCACCCTGGAGGTGGACACGGGCGCCTGGTACGAGGCCGCCGCGCGGGGCCGGGACACTCCCCCCGCCCGGGTGCGGGCCACGCACTCCCTGGCCGAGGTCACCGCCTGGCTGTCCCCCTCCGTCTCCGCCGAGGGCCGCTGGGCGGTGGAGGCCGTGCTCGACGTGCGCGGCCGCGGCGCGCTCCGCCCGGTGGTGGCGGCGGCCTTCTGGGCGGTCACCGCCTCCTTCCGCAGGGAGGACAGGCGCAAGGCCCGGCAGGGGGGCGGGGAGCCGACCACGCGGGAGCACCTGGACCGGACCGCCCGCGCCTGGGACCGCGTCGCCCGCAACGCGCCCCGGATCCCGGAGCTGCTGCACGAGGTGGCCCGGGCCATGGCCGAGGCGCCCGCCAGGGACTGACTCCCCCGCCCGGACCCGCCGCTCCGGGGGCCTTGCCGGGGCCCTCACCCCAACCCCGCCGCCCGGTCTCCTCGCCCCGACCCGTCCACCCGGGACCCCTCGCCCCGAGTCTGCGGCCCGATCCCGCCGCTCAGTCCCCCCGTTCAGTCCCGCTCGGCGCCCCACCCGGTCAGGGAGCGCACCCGCAGCTCGGTGAAGCGCGCGGTGTCGCGCTCCGGCGAGAGCAGGCTGCCCACAACCGCGCACGCGAAGCCGAACGGCACCGCCAGCATCGCCGGGTTCTCCATCGGGAAGAGCTGGATGTCGATCCAGGCGGGCAGCACCGACAGGTTCTCCCCCGTGACGGGGTCGGTCCGGCCCGACATCACCGGGGACAGCAGCATGAGCAGCAGGGTGGCGGACAGCCCGCCGTAGACGCCCCACTCCACGCCCCTGGTGTTGAAGCGGCGCCAGAACATGGTGAGCACGATGACCGGCAGGTTGGCGGCGGCCGCGATGGCGAAGGCCAGCCCCACGAGGAAGGCCACGTTCATGTCCTGGGCCCGCACGGCCAGCGCGATGGCCACGGCGCCGATCAGGCAGGCGGAGAGGCGCGCCACGCCCACCTCCTGCGACTCCCGGGGCCTGCCCCACATGAGGACGTGGCCGAACAGGTCGTGCGCGATCGAGGAGGACGAGGCCAGGGTGAGACTGGCGATGACGGCGAGGATGGTGGCCAGCGCGACCGCCGAGATCAGCGCGAGCAGCACGGCCGCGCCCGCCGGACCGGCGG
>ANAW01000233.1:0-10749 GCA_000340945.1 Nocardiopsis synnemataformans DSM 44143
AGCATCGGCACCGCGGTGTTGCCCGAGGGGTCCACGGCCGCGATGCGCTCCGAGCCGACCAGCGCCGCGGCGCCGAAGCCCAGGGCCAGCGTCATGAGGTAGAAGGCCCCGACCATGACGATCGTGCGGTTGACCGACGAGCGCGCCGCCCGGCCGTCGGGCACGGTGTAGAAGCGGATGAGGATGTGCGGCAGCGCGACCGTGCCCAGCACCAGGGCCAGCCCGAGGCTGATGAGGTCGAGCTTGTTGAACAGGGTCCGGGCGGGGTCGCCCGGCACCTCCACCCCGAAGCGCAGCCCCGGTTCCAGGAAGGCCTGCCCGTGCCCGCTGGCCTCGGCGGCCCCGCCGAGCAGGGCGCGCGGGTCGAAAGAGAACAGGGCCAGCACCAGGGCGGTGAGCAGCCCGGTGGCGGCCAGCAGCGCGACCGCCTTGATGATCTGGAGCCAGGTGGCCGCCTTCATGCCGCCGTACATGACGTAGACGATCATGAGCACGCCCACGAGCACGATCGCGCCGGTGCGGGCCTGCTCGGCGCTCATCCCCAGGAAGGTCCCGCCGTCGTGCAGACCGAGCAGGACCGCGACCAGGGCTCCCGCGCCGACCATCTGCGCGACCAGGTAGAACACGCACACGGTGACGGTGGAGACGGTGCAGGCCAGGCGCACCCGCATCCGGCGCATGCGGAAGGCGGGCAGGTCGGCCATGGTGAAGCGGCCGGTGTTGCGCACCAGCTGGGCCATCGGCAGCACCAGCAGCCAGGCCACCAGGAAGCCGATGGAGTACAGGAAGCCGTCGTAGCCCTGGAGGGAGATCATCCCGGCGATGCCCAGGAAGGAGGCCGCGGACAGGTAGTCGCCGGTCAGGGCGAGCCCGTTCTGGGCGCTGGAGAAGCCGCGCCCGCCCGCGTAGAAGTCGACCGCGCCCCGGGTGGTGCGCCTGGCCCGGACGGTGACGGCGAGGGTGACCAGCACGAACAGGGCGCACAGACCCACCGTCCAGGCGTGCGCGACGCCGAACTGGCCCCCCAGCGCGCTGCCCAGGGCGTCCAGGGGGTCGGCGGCCACGGCCGATCCGTTGGACGCGGCCGGTCCGGCGGCCGCGTCCGGGGCCGGGGCGTCGATCCCGTGCGGTTCGGTGACCACTGCCACCCCGGCGACCGCCGGGGCGGTGCCGTCCCCCGTGACGGCACCGCCCGCGGCCGCTGCGGCGGCGCTCATCGGCCCGCCGCCGTCCCGTCGGCGGCCTCCGCGCCGCGGGCCTCCTCGCGGATCTCCCGCGCGAGGGGGTCCAGGCAGCGTTCGGAGAAACGGCCGAACGCCCATGCGAGGACGAACACCCACAGGAACTGCCCGATGCCCATGGCCAGCGCCACGTTCACCGAATCCGTGAGCGGCCTGCTCATGAAATCGCGGGCGTAGGCGGAGAGCAGAAGATAGGACAGGTAACTGAGCAGGAATGCCGATACCAGCAGTCCCGACTGGAGCGCGAACCGCCTTCGGAGTTTCACGAAACGCGGGTCGACCGACACGCGCTCGCAGGCGCGCGTGCGTTCGGCCCGCGCGCGCCGGCGCTCCGCCGCGGACCGGGTTCCCCCCGGTCGCGGGCCCTCCCCCCGGACGCCGACACGCCCTCTGTGGACACCCTCCATGTACTCGACCACGGCCCTCCCCCTGCTCCCTCTCTCCGGACGCCGCTCCCCCACGGCGTCCGCCGTTCCCCGTGTGCGCGGCGCGGGCGCCGCCACGGGTCCCTCCGGATGGAACGGCCGAACGCGGCACTTCCCCCGGATTGGGCAATACCCTAGCGATGCGCCCCGCCCCGTGTTCGCCAAACGCACAAATCGGTTTTCGACAATGGCGCGGAAGCGTTCCGGGAAACGGACAACGGACCGGAAGGCAAACACGCGGTGCCATAACGGCCACCCGATCGCGGACCCCGCGTCGCCGCGCGCACGGCGGGGCGCACGCGCACCGGCGCACGCGTCCGCGCACGCCGGACCCGCGCGGACCCCCTGGTCACCCCGGGCACGCCCGCCGGAGGCGGGCGCACACGCCCCCGAATCTTCGCTAGGCTTCGGGGCGACCCCGAACCCGTGACGGCACATCCGGCGTGCAGCCGGTTTGCGCTTTCGTACAGGTGTATGATTAATGGGTCCGCTCTGTTCACGCGATACCGAAGGGAAATCCCCGCCGTGGTCACCGAGGTCTTCACGCTCAAGTACTGCGATCCCCACGCCGTCAGCGAGGAGAAGGTCGAGGCGACTGAGGTCATCCAGTTCGCCTGGGAGGGTGTCGTCCGCGAGGTCGACGCGTGCGCCGACTGCTTCAAGGAGCACGAGGCCCGTCTGGAGCCCCTCGTCGACTACTCGCGTCCGGTGAAGAAGCGCCGCGTCACCAAGAAGGCCGCGTCCTCCTCGTCCTCCGCGTCCGCTGAGGGCTCCGACGACTCCGACGACTCCGCGGACGGCGAGTCGAACTAGGTCGTGCTCCTTGGACCATTTCGGGCTCGCGACCACCGGACTGCCTCTCGCTGCGCCGATTCCGCTTGAGAAGCCAACCAGGCTGACCTGCGCGAACCGGCTTGCGAGAGATTGTCCGGACGGCCGCTCGCTGATCCGAAAGCCTCCGCGGAACACTCCCTAACCCACGTTCCCGGGCGCGGACCTCCGCTCCCGGGAACGGCCTCATCGCGTCAACCGCGAGCGGGGGCCGACGACACCCCCCAGTGATCGTCGGCCCCCGCGTCCGTGTGCGGCTCCGGAGGGGAGCCGCGTGCTCAGTCCCGGCCCGTGAGCCGGGCGAGTCGGCCGCCGCGCCGGGCGCGGCCGCGCTGGAGCGTCCCGGTCACCGCCAGCCGGGCGCGCACGTAGGGGCCGCCCTGCCCCTGTAGGCGCACCGTCGCCCCCATGCGCCCCATGACGCGCATCATTCCCGTGTTGGCCAGCGTGGTCTCCGCCCGCACCTCGGCCAGTCCCCAGTCGGCGGCCACGTCCGTCAGCACGCGGGCCAGGATGGTGCCCACCCCGCGCCGCTGCCAGGCGTCCTCCACCAGGAAGGCGACCTCGCCCACACCCGGATCCGGGGTGTACATCAGGTGTCCGAGGGCGACGGGGTCCCGTTCGCCCAGCGGGCGCACCGCCAGGGTCAGGCCGCGCCCGGGGTCGCAGAACACCCGGAGCACGCGCGGGCTCGGTTCGCTCATGCCGGTGAGGTAGCGGTTGTGCACGGTCTCGGCGGAGCAGCGCCGGTGCAGCTCGCCCAGCGCGGGCGCGTCGGCCTCCCGCACCTGGCGCAGGGAGAGGTCCGCTCCCCCGGCGGTGCGCACGGTCCGGTCCTCGACCGCCGTCCTGACACGCCGCAGGCTCACCGCGAACCTCCTCGGGGGGAGTGGGGGCGGTGCCCCCGCCGCCGCGGAACGACGCTGTACCGCGGCGGCGGGCACGCACCGACGTGACTCCAGGTTCGGTGCCGCGGGTTTCGGGGAGGTTAGCCGTTCGTTGAGTCCGTGAGGACGTTGGATGACCCGCTCGTCACACCGTGACATCCGGGCTCAGGGACGCCCCGAGACCAGCTCCCCGTCCTTCCAGACCGCCGCGACCTGGGGGACCCCGGGCCGGTAGGCGAGGTAGAGGTGGTTGGGGGCGTCCAGCAGGACCAGGTCGGCGCGCGCGCCGGGGGCCAGGTGGCCGACGTCGGTGCGGCGCAGGGCCCGCGCTCCCCCCGCGGTGGCCGCCCACACCGCCTCGTCGGGGGTCATGCCCATGTCGCGGACCGCGACCGCGACGCAGAAGGCCAGGCTGGAGGTGAAGCAGGACCCCGGGTTGCAGTCGCTGGCCAGGGCGACCAGCGCCCCGGCGTCCAGGAGCGCGCGGGCGTCCGGGTAGGGCTGGCGGGTGGAGAAGTCCACCCCGGGCAGCAGGGTGGCGACCGTGGGCTCGGGGCGCGCGGCCGCCTGGACCAGGGCGTCCACGTCCCCGGAATCCAGGTGGGTGCAGTGGTCGACCGAGGCGGCGCCCAGTTCGACCGCCAGGCGCACGCCCGGCCCCGGGCCGAGCTGGTTGCCGTGCACGCGGGGCAGCAGGCCGCGCGCCGTCCCGGCGGTCAGGACCCTGCGGGAGGCGTCCTCGTCGAAGGCGCCGCGCTCGCAGAAGACGTCGATCCACCGGGCGTGCGGCGCGCAGGCGTCCAGCATGGGGCCCGTGACCAGGTCGACGTAGCCCTGGGGGTCGTCGGCGTACTCGGGGGCGACCACGTGCGCGCCCAGGAAGGTGACCTCGTCGGTGACGCGGGCGGCCACGGACAGGCAGCGCTCCTCGTCGGCGACGGTGAGCCCGTAGCCGGACTTGACCTCCAGGGTGGTGGTGCCCTGGGCGCGGGCCTCGCGCGTCAGGCGCCGGGCGCCCGCGAGCAGGTCGGCGTCGGAGGCCTCGCGCGTGGCGGCCACGGTGGTGCGGATCCCGCCCGCCGAGTAGGGCTGGCCGCTCATCCGGGCGGCGAACTCGCGGCTGCGGTCGCCCGCGAAGACGATGTGGGAGTGGCTGTCGACGAACCCGGGCAGGACGCAGCGCCCGGCGGCGTCGATCCGCGCGTCGGTGGCGGGCGCCTGGGACCGCGGCCCCGACCAGGCCACCCGGCCGTCCTCCACGACCAGGGCGGCGTCGCGGACCTCCCCCACGGCTCCCCTGCCGCGGGAGGGGTCGTTGGTGACCAGGGTGGCGATGTCGTCGATGACGATGCTCCGGGGCACGTCGCTCACGTGAGGACCTCCTTGATGACCGTGTCGAGTTCGCGCGCGGTGTCGGGTACCAGGGTGTGAACCCCGTCGCGGACGATCCAGCGCCCGTCGGCCATCACGTGCCGCACGTCGGCGGCGGTGGCGGCGAAGACGACGGCGTCGGCGGCCCGGGCGGGGTCGGCCCCGGCCAGACGGGTTCCGTCCAGGAGGACGTTGACCAGGTCGGCCCGTGCGCCGGGAACCAGTGCCCCGGCGTCGGGAGCCTCGCACGGGGGTTCCCGCGGTCCTCCGGGAGGCACTGGACCCTCGGACGCGCCGGGGGAACCGCTACCCGAGACGACGGTCCCCGGGTCACGGGTCCAGCCCAGGCTGGCGTGCCCCTGCGCGGTGGCGGCGCGCAGCAGCTCCCCGGCGCCCAGGGTGCCGCGCCGGTGGGTGCGCAGGCGCTCGTGGAGTTCGACCGCCCTGGCCTCCTCGAACATGTCGGTCAGGGCGTGCTGGTCGGTGCCCAGGCTGAGCGGGGCGGGCAGCAGGTCGCCGGTGCGCGGCAGGCCGTCGGCCAGGTCGCGCTCGGTCGTGGGGCACAGGCACACGGTGGCGCCGGACGAGCGCACGGCCGCGACGTCGGCGTCGCTCAGGTGGGTGGCGTGCACCAGGCTGGTGCGCGCGGTGAGCGCGCCCGCGTCGGCGAGCACGGCCGTGGGGGTGCGGCCGTACGCGGCCAGGCAGGCGGCGTTCTCGGCGGGCTGCTCGGAGACGTGCACGTGCAGCGGGAGGTCGCGTTCGGCGGCGAACGCGGCGACCTCGGGCAGCTGTGCGGCGGGAACGGCGCGCACCGAGTGGGCCGCCGCCCCCGTGCGCACGTGACCGCCCTCGGGGCGGAACGCGGCGGCGCGCTCGGCCCAGGCCGCCGCGTCCCCGTCACCGAAGCGCAGCTGGGGTCCGGTGAGCGGCTGGTGGACGCCGTTCCCGTCCAGTCCGCCGGACAGGTAGCACACGTCCAGCAGGGTGATCCGGATCCCCGCGTCGGCCGCCGCGTCCGCCAGGGCGTGGCCCATGGCGTCGGGGTCGTCGTAGCGGGCTCCGCCGGGGGCGTGGTGCAGGTAGTGGAACTCGCCCACGCAGGTGATCCCGGCCAGGGCCATCTCCGCGTAGACCGCCCTGGCGAGGCGGTGGTAGGTGTCGGGGTCCAGGCGTGCGGCCACCCGGTACATCGTCTCGCGCCAGGTCCAGAAGGACCCGCCGCCGGTGTGGGTGCGCCCCCGCAGCGCCCGGTGGAAGGCGTGCGAGTGGGCGTTGGCGAGCCCGGGCAGGGTGAGCCCGGAGAGGGTCTCGGCGTCCGCGGGCGCCCGCGTGTCCGGCGTCACCGACGTGATCCGCCCGTCGGCCACCTCCACGAGCACGCCGTGCTCGGGGGCGCCGTCCCCGGTGCCGGTCCACGCCCACTCGCACCACAGGCGGCGCGCGCCCGGCGCCGCCTCGCGCTCGCGTACCCGGACCTCCGAGCGGGGCGGGGCGTCCTCCGCGCGCGTGCCGGACGCGGGCCCGCCCGAGGCGGCCGGGGCGGGAGCGGGCTCGGCGGGGGCGGACCCGGCGGGAGCGTCGCCGCCCGTACGCGGGCCGCTCGCCTCGGATGCGGCGGTCACCGGCTCCCCTCCCGGACGGGGCGGGCGAGCAGGTCCTGGAGCACGTCGGCCAGGGCGAGCACCCCGGCGTGGCAGTCCTCGGGGCGGGCCCACTCCTCGGGGGAGTGCGACACCCCGGTCGGGTTGCGCACGTACAGCATCGCGGTGGGCACGTGCGCGGCGAGCACCCCGGCGTCGTGTCCGGCCCCGGTCGGCAGCACCGGCACCCGGGGGTCGGGGGCGCGGTCGGCGACCACGGCGGCCAGGCGGTCGCGCAGACCGTGCGCGAACGACACGAGCGGGGTCAGGGACTCGTTGGCCGTCGCGCAGCCCACCCCGTGCTCGCGCGAGGCCCTCTCGGCGGCCTCGCGCACCCCGGCCACGACCGCGCCGAGCGCGGCCTCGTCGGCGGCACGGGCGTCCAGCCAGGCGCTGACCAGGGACGGGATCGCGTTCGTGCCGTTGGGGCTGACCAGGGCCCTGGCGACGGTGGCGCGGGCGCCGTGCTCCTCGGCCAGCGCGCGGGCCGCCAGGATCGTGTGCGCGAACGGCAGCATGGGGTCGCTGCGGTCGTCCAGGCGGGTGGTGCCCGCGTGGTCGGCGCGGCCGGTGAAGTCCATCCGCCAGCGCCCGTGCGGCCAGATCGCGCTGGCCACGCCCACCGGGTGGGCGGTTTCCTCCAAGGCGCGGCCCTGCTCCACGTGTAGTTCCACGAACACGTCCAGGTCCGCCAGCGCCCCGGGGTCGGCGCCGATCGCGTCGGGGTCGTGCCCGGCGGCCTCCATGGCCCGGGCCCAGGTGGTCCCGGAGGCGTCGGTGAGGCCGCGCGCCCGCTCGGGGGAGATCTCCCCGGCGCTCAGGCGGCTGCCCAGGCAGGGGACGCCGAACCGGCCGCCCTCCTCCTCGGCGAACACCGTGACGGCCAGCGGCCGGGCGGGGGTCAGCCCGCGCCGCCGCAGCTCGTCCACGGCGGCCAGGGCGCTGGCCACCCCGAGGGGGCCGTCGAAGGCCCCGCCGTCGGGGACCGAGTCCAGGTGGGAGCCGGTGGCCACCGCGCCCGGGCCGGGGGCGCCCCACCAGGCCCACAGGTTGCCGTTGCGGTCGGCGCGCACGTCCAGGCCCCGTGCGGCGGCGGCCTCGGTGAACCAGGCGCGGGCGTCGGCGTCGGCGCCGTTCCAGGCGTGGCGGCGGTAGCCGCCGCTGCCCGGATCGCGGCCCACGGGCGCCAGGTCGGCCCACAGGCGGTCGAAGGCCCCGGGGTCGGGGGCGGTGGAATGGTCGCTCACAGGGTGCTTCCCCACGTCGGAACGGATGGTCGTGCACGCGGCCGGGGTCCGCCGGGGCGCCCTCTGCGGGCGCCCCGGCTCGGTTCAGTCCCCCTCGCGCATCGGGACGCGGATGCCGTGCTCGCGCGCGACGCGCTCGGCCTCCTCGTACCCGGCGTCCACGTGGCGGATGACGCCCATGGCGGGGTCGTTGGTGAGCACCCGCTCCAGCTTGGCGGCGGCCAGTTCGGTGCCGTCGGCGACGCTGACCTGCCCGGCGTGCAGCGAGCGGCCCATGCCCACTCCCCCGCCGTGGTGGATGGACACCCACGAGGCGCCGGAGGAGGTGTTGACCAGGGCGTTGAGCAGCGGCCAGTCGGCGATGGCGTCGGAGCCGTCCCTCATCCCCTCGGTCTCGCGGTAGGGGGAGGCCACCGAGCCGGTGTCCAGGTGGTCGCGGCCGATGGCCAGCGGCGCGGAGACCTCGCCGGAGGCCACCAGCTCGTTGAAGCGCGCCCCTGCGGCGGCCCGCTCGCCCTGGCCGAGCCAGCAGATGCGGGCGGGCAGCCCCTGGAAGGCGACCCGCTCCCCCGCCATGCGGATCCAGCGGGCCAGGTGCCCGTTGTCGGGGAACAGGTCCAGGACCGCCCGGTCGGTGCGGGCGATGTCGGCGGGGTCGCCGGACAGCGCCGCCCACCGGAACGGCCCCTTCCCCTCGCAGAACAGGGGCCGGATGTAGGCGGGGACGAACCCGGGGAAGTCGAAGGCGCGGGCGAAGCCGCCGCTGCGGGCCTCGTCGCGGATGGAGTTGCCGTAGTCGAAGACCTCCGCGCCCGCGTCCTGGAAGCCCACCATGGCCTCCACGTGCGCGGCCATGGACTCCCGGGCCCGGTCGGTGAACTCCTCGGGTCCGGCGGCGGCCAGGTCCCGCCAGTCCTCGAAGGCCACCCCGGCGGGCAGGTAGGCGAGGGGGTCGTGGGCGGAGGTCTGGTCGGTGACCACGTCGATCGGTGCGCCGCGCGAGAGCAGCTCGGGCAGGACCTCGGCGGCGTTGCCGAGCACCCCGACCGACAGCGGGCGGCGCTCGTCGCGCGCCCGCACGGCCAGTTCCAGGGCGTGGTCGAGGCTGTCGGCGCGCACGTCCAGGTAGCGGTGCTCGATGCGGCGTTCGATGCGGCTGGGGTCGCACTCGACCACGATCGCGACGCCGTCGTTCATGGTCACGGCCAGCGGCTGGGCGCCGCCCATGCCGCCGAGCCCGGCGGTGAGGGTGATGGTCCCGGCCAGGGTTCCGCCGAAGCGTTTGGCGGCCACGGCGGCGAAGGTCTCGTAGGTGCCCTGGAGGATGCCCTGGGTGCCGATGTAGATCCACGAACCGGCGGTCATCTGCCCGTACATGGTCAGGCCCTGGGCCTCCAGGCGGCGGAACTCGGGCCAGTTCGCCCAGTCCCCCACCAGGTTGCTGTTGGCGATGAGCACGCGGGGGGCCCACTCGTGGGTGCGCATGACGCCGACCGGGCGGCCCGACTGCACGAGCAGGGTCTCGTCGCCCTCCAGGCCGCGCAGGGCGGCGGTGATGCGGTCGAAGCTGCGCCAGTCGCGCGCCGCCTTGCCCGTGCCGCCGTAGACCACCAGGTCCTCGGGGCGTTCGGCGACCTCGGGGTCGAGGTTGTTGTGGAACATGCGCAGGGCGGCCTCCTGCTGCCACCCCTTCGCGGACAGGGTGGTGCCGCGCGCGGCGCGGACGGTACGTGGACTGCTCACGCGGTCTCCTCGCGGGGTTCGGGTCGGTTCAGGCCAGGGGAACGACGGACTCGGCGGCCCCGACCACGGAGCCGTCGGTGATCAGGTCGGCGACGGCGGCGATCTCGGGGGCCAGGTGGCGGTCGGGGCCGGGGCCGGGGACCCTCTCCCGGACGGCGCGCAGCACGGCGCCGGTGGCGGGGCCGGGCTCCAGCGGCGAGCGCAGGTCCAGGGCGCGGGCGGCGGTGAGCAGCTCCACCGCCAGCACGCTGGTCAGCCCGTCCACGGCGCGGCGCAGCTTGCGGGCGGCCGACCAGCCCATGGACACGTGGTCCTCCTGCATGGCCGAGCTGGGGATGGAGTCGACGCTGGCGGGCACGGCCAGGCGCTTGAGCTCGGAGACGACGGCGGCCTGCGTGTACTGGGCGATCATGTGCCCGGAGTCCACGCCGGGGTCGTCGGCCAGGAAGGCGGGCAGACCGTGGGAGCGGGACACGTCGAGCATGCGGTCGGTGCGCCGCTCGGCGATGGAGGCGGTGTCGGCGACGGCGATGGCCAGGAAGTCGAGCACGTAGGCCACGGGCGCGCCGTGGAAGTTGCCGTTGGACTCCACCCGGCCGTCGTCCAGGACCACGGGGTTGTCGATGACGCTGTCGAGTTCGCGCCCGGCCACCAGCAGCGCGTGGGCGAGGGTGTCGCGGGCGGCGCCGGCCACCTGCGGGGCGCAGCGCAGCGAGTAGGCGTCCTGGACCCGGTTGCAGTCGGGGCCGCGGTGGGAGGCGACGATGGGCGAGGAGGCGAGCAGGGCGCGCAGGTTGGCCGCGGAGGCGGCCTGGCCGGGGTGGGGGCGCAGGCGCTGGAGCTCCTCGGCGAAGACGCGGTCGGTGCCCAGCAGCGCCTCGACGCTCATGGCGGCGGTGATGTCGGCGACCTTGAGCAGGCGCTCCAGGTCCATGCAGGCCAGCACGAGCATGCCGAGCATGCCGTCGGTGCCGTTGATCAGCGCCAGGCCCTCCTTGGCGCCCAGCTCCACCGGCCGGATCCCGGCCTCGTGCAGGGCGGTGTAGGCGGGCACGTCCCGCCCGTCGGCGTCGCGGACGCGGCCCTCGCCCATCAGGGCCAGCGCTACGTGCGACAGCGGCGCCAGGTCCCCGGAGCAGCCCAGGCTGCCGTACTCGTGCACGACCGGGGTGATCCGGGCGTTGAGCAGCGCGGCGAGGGTCTCGGCGGTGGTGACCTCCACGCCGGTGTTGCCCGAGGCCAGGGTGCGCAGGCGCAGCAGCATCAGGGCGCGGACGACCTCGTCCTCCACCTCGGGTCCGGCCCCGGCGGCGTGCGAGCGGATGAGCGAACGCTGGAGGCGGGCCCGCAGGGCGGGGGCG
>ANAW01000234.1:0-1653 GCA_000340945.1 Nocardiopsis synnemataformans DSM 44143
CGCGGGCGAGCGACTCGACCCGTTCGCGGCCGTGGTGGAGGGCCTTGCGGGCCTGCTCGGACAGGGCGACACGGGCGCCGTGGCGGGCCACGTCGAGGATCTGGGCCGGGGTGAGCGGCGCGTCGCCGACGACGACGGAAGGAACTGCTGTGGACATGTCCCCCATTTGACCCCCCGCGTGGCCCCTGGTGAAGGGCTGACACGAGGGTTCCGTCTGGGATCTCAGACAACAGACGCACCGCACCCACCGGTCCGCGCAGTCACCGGATCGTCCGCACCTCGCACCGCAGGCCGGGCGCCGCCGACAGCCGAACGTCTCCTGTGACGAGTGCGCAGCCCAGGGTCTCGGCCACCGCGACGTAGGAGGCGTCATAAGCGGTGAGGTTGGGCCTCAACTCCCATATACGCTCCATGACGGGTCCGGCGATCTCCACATGCTTTATGGCCTGAAGAGCGTAGAGCCGCCGAGCCGTGGCCGCGTGGTCCACCGAGATCTTGCGCCCCAGCACAAGTCCACGTAGGGAGTTGAGAAACTCCAAGGGCTGGTGGCTGGGGGCATACCATTCCGGGTCGGCGCCCACCACGCGGCGTGCGGTGGTGGCCACACGCCCCGGTCCTCCCAAGTAGAGACCGACCAGGACAGAGGTGTCGATAACGATCACGCGGCGCCCGTCTCATTCTCGTTGCCGGAGTCATCGACACCCCTGGACGCACGGACCGCGGCGACGATCTCGTCCATGGTCAAGCTGACATCCGGGAGCGGCATCTCTTCCACGATTCGACGATTACGCGCGAAGCGCGCCTCTCGTTCCAACACTCCGAGCAGATACGCCTGGAGTGACTGGCCCGCTCTCTTGGCCTCCGCGGCGAGAACGTCTCTGACCTCGTTCGGAACATCCTTGATCTGAATAGCTACCATGGCGCCATTATAACTCCAAAATGGCGCCTGGCTTGCTTCTTCGAGAAAGACGAGTACACACCACAGGGCCGCACCTGCGGGTTCCCACACCCAGAACCTACGTACCCCACCGTGGGACAATAAGGGCATGAGCCTCGTTCCGGCGGCCACCCGCGCGCTGCGGCTGCTGCGCTTCCTGGCGACCCGCCCCGGGCCGGTGTCGGCCTCGGCGATCGCCGCCGAGCTGGGCGTGCCCCGCTCCAGCGTGTACCAGCTGCTGGAGGCCATGGCGCGGGAGGGCTTCGTGACCCACCTGCCCGAGGAGCGCCGCTGGGGCCTGGGCGTGGCGGCCTTCGAGATCGGCTCGGCCTACCTGCGCCACGACGGCGTCGAGCGCCTGGCCCGCCCGCTGCTGCACCAGCTCACCGAGGCCACCGGCGCCACCGCCCACCTGGGCGTGCTGCACGGGGCCGACACCCTGTACCTGCTCAAGGAGCAGCCGCCGCACGCCCCGCCCCTGATCACCGGGGTGGGGGTGCGCCTGCCCGCGCACCTGACCGCGTCGGGGCGGGCCATGCTGGCCCGGCTGCCGCGCGCCCAGGTACGCGCCCTGTACCCGGACGCGGCGGCCTTCACCACCCGCACCGGCCGGGGCCCGGCCTCGCCCGGCGAACTGCGCCGGGTGCTGGCCGAGGAGCAGCGCCAGGGCTGGTCGATCGAGGAGGGGCAGGTCACCGAGGGCTTCGTGTCGGGGG